>DASSFG010000515.1:0-10465 GCA_035694685.1 Pirellulales bacterium | reverse complement strand
AGCCTCGGTCAGGGAACCGGGAATGACGGTTAAGGCTTGCCGCACCTCTTCCAGGGTAATATTCGGATCTCCCTCCGAACGGCAGTAGCTGAGAAACGCCTTGTCCTCAAGACCGACAGCGGCATCCGGTGCTTCGTCAATGCGGAGGAGCACCCGTTGCTGAGGACGCAGCGATAGCTTCTCCAGCGGGCGCAAGACCCCGTCATCATAAATCGCTTCAACAGTCTGTTGCATTTCTCTCCTCCTCCTGTGATTATACGTCGCTTCGCACGATCCGCTACCTGGCGCTGACTTGCTGTTATCGTGTAACGCATTCCCGTTACGTATATAATGCCGCGGTTGAGCGGCACGTATTCTCTAGGGAGACCTTTCGATGGCACGGTTAGACGCGGTTGGCAGGCGGGAATTGATGAAGGCCGGACTCATTCTTGCGGGGGTGCCGTTTTGCCCGGAGGCGCTGTTCGACCGCCGCGCGGTTGCGGACGACGAGAAGCCGGAAAACACGCTGATCGGGGAGCGCGAGATCGTGAAGGGACTCGACGGCATGAGCCGAGTCGCCGACAAAGGAGGCGTGTTCGGCCTCGGGCATAACGCGGCTGCCGTCATCTCCTCCGCGTTCTTCTGCCGCGAACAGCGGCTCGGCCCCGACACGCAGAAAGAAATTCTGGCCTTTCTCGATGACCGGCTACTGAAGAACTCGATCTACGCGGACGCCAGGCCGAGCGAGGCCGCGGACCCAAAGCTCGTCGAGGGGCTGCTCGAAGACCTCGACGCGGGCATCGCCGCCTTACGCGGCAAAGGGCACAACATCATCTTCGCAGTCGCCTGCCTCAAGGGCTTGCGGGAGGTGCCTGAGGCGGCCACGCCGCAGCGGATCGAAGGGCTGCGGAAGATGGTCCGGGCGTTCGGAAAGACGACGGGCCAAACCGTGGCGGATTCCGAGCCACTCGTGGGCCTGGACGATGAGCGGAAGTTCATTCACTTCGTGTTCGAGGAGTTCCTCAAGGCGAGGGGTGACGGGTTTGACGGCCACGTGGTGACGATCGGACACGCCCTCGTCGAGTTGTACCGTATGGGGCACAAGGACATTGCGAAGAAGGGTGTCCCGGCTTACTGGCAGTGGGTGCGGCAGTCCCGCGGAGGTGAAGGCGAGGACACCGCCACAGGTATCGAGTCCGACAAGCCAACGCCACTGACCCACGAATACTGGGCCGCACAGACGAAGCGCCGCCTTGGAGAGGTCGTCAGCAGTCACACGGTCAAATACCCGTACAGCTTCTACGCCCTGGCCAAGGACGTGACCGACGAAGATCTGAAGAAGCGGATTCTGGCCAAAGTGTCGGTGCTGACCGCGGTCAACTGACCGCAGCAGCGGGCTTTGATGGCCTCAAGCACCAGCTTTCCCTTCGTGCGGTACAGGGGTGGGGACGGCTGGCTAGCAGCCGTGCGCGGCGATAGAATCGAAATGAAGCGCAGTCCAGCCACGAGGATGCCAGCGAATGTCGACTCTGCCCCATAACCTGCCCGATGCCGCGAAGCCGCAAACCGCAGCCGCGGTGCTGCGCGAGACGGCCAGCGGCCTCGAAGTTGATGCGGCGATCCGCGATTTCATCGCCACAGCCGATGACTTGCGGGCGTCGCGGCCTCCGTCGGAGGAGCTGGCGAAAATGGCCAATCAGGTCGCCGCCATTACGCGCGAGCTGTTTCCAGGCAAATTAGCCATCGAGACGGGCGTCGATCCTGAAATCCGGGACGACGTGTGCCTCCTGTTTCAGATCGAGGCCAGCGGCAGCGTGGAGGAGATTTTGGTCCGCCACGATCAATGGCATCGGCGCGTACTGCCTCTTGCGCCCAAGTGGCCTGGGCTTTTGCGGTTGGCGATCGATGCGCGCTGATGAACCCCGTTGATTTCGTCGGTCTTGCTGTCACGTTCACAGGAAGGTGCGATTCTGCCTGGCAAATTCGGGCGATGAAGACGCGGCCCTTATCGCAAATAAGCTTAGTGATCTGCGCTCTCAGCGGAACTATGCCGACTACGATTTGAAGACGCTAAGGTTTTCTGCTTCTGTTCCCGAAAACGTGCGGACGAACACCCAATTGGCCATCAAAATGATCGACGTTCTTGAGCGGTGCCGACGGGAACCCATATTTACGCAACTTCGCGCGAACGTCCGGTCATATGCCCACGATGTGCTCCGGTTGCCGGTCGATGACGAATAACGGTGGCGCCAGGGGCTACTCCTGGACGGCAGTCAATTTCCCTATTGGAGAGACATGCCGCTGGCCCGCAAGACGGTCTCTTGTACGGCGAGATCGTGCTCGTAACTGAAATCCGCTTCCTTCTCGCCGCGAAGAATAGCGGCCATGTCGGCGGCGTCGGCGAGGTAGCGCTCGTACTTGGGCAGAGGGATGTCTTGATAGCCGGCGCGATAGGTTCCGTGCGGCGAAGAGAAGGTTGCCCGCACGGCCGGGTTGTCGAGCGGCTGGATGTGGAAGGTTCCCTCGCTGCCGCACACCGTCAGGTGCCGGCGCGCAAAGCCATCGACCTCCAAGGCAGTCGAGCGCACGGTGGCGGTCGCCTCGGGATATTCGAACACGGCCAGCATGTTGTCGGCCAGGCCGTCGTTGAGCGGTGAAGTATGCCTGGGAAAAGCGGTTACTCGATCAGGCTTGCCCAAGATGCCCACCACCAGGTCGATCACGTGACACCCCAGCTCGAACATGATTCCGCCGAAATACTCGGCGAGCTTCAGCCGGTCGTCGGGCGGCACGACCTTGCTCATCACCGCGTCGATCTCGAATGGTCTGCCCAGCCAGCCTTGCGTGAGTGCCTCGCGGAGCAGGACGACGCCCGGGTTGTAGCGATACATGTAGCCCATTTGCACCAGCAGCTTTTGTCTGGCCGCCGATTCGAGGAGCCGCTGATACTGCGGCCACGATTCGCCGGCGGGTTTATCGAGGTGTACGTGCTTTCCCGCCGCCACGCAAGCTTCGGCAGCGTTCAAAAGGCCGCGCACCCGCGTTTCGACAAGCACCGCCTGCAATCCGGGCAGGTTCAACAGTTGCTCCAACGTCAACCATGGCAAGCCCGAAAACGCCGGCTGCGATTCAGCCCAAGCGCGCAGCTCTGCGTTTGGCTCAACGATGCCCATCACTTCGTAATCGGTCGAGCGCCGATAGACTGACAGCTTCGTGGCATGGGCGTGGCCCACGCCGATCTGCCCGATTTTGATTTTCGGCCGATCCGGCGACGCGCCGGCCCTGCTGACGCCGGCCGAAAGGGCCAACGCAGACGCTGCTACGAAAGAACGACGTGTGACGTGTGACATGGTCGACTCCCATTACGACGCTTCAAAGCGGGGGTGGTAGGGCAGGCCGAAGGTGGCGGCGACGGCTTCGTTGGTGATCGCGCCGTCCATCACGTTGATCGCCCGGGCAAGCGGACGAAGCGTGCGCGCGGCCGACTCGATGCCGCGTCGGGCAAGCTGCATCGCCCAAGGCAGCGTGACGTTGCACAGCGCGTAGGTGCTGGTGCGCCCAACCGCGCCGGGCATGTTCGTGACGCAGTAGTGCAGCACCTGGTCGACGATGAACGTCGGCTCGCTATGCGTCGTCGGCCGGCTGGTGGCCACGCAGCCGCCCTGGTCGATTGCCACGTCGATGATCACGCTGCCCGGCTGCATGAGTTTTAAGTCGTCGGCCTCGATTAACCGCGGCGCCTTGGCGCCCGGAATGAGCACCGCGCCGATCACCAGGTCGGCCCGCTTGAGCTGCTCGCGGATGGTGTGCCGGTCGCTGAACAGGCAATCGACGTTGGGCGGCATGACGTCGTCGAGATACCGCAAGCGGTCCATGTTCACGTCGAGCAGGCCGACGCTGGCGCCGAAGCCCGCCGCCACCTTCGCCGCGTTCGCGCCCACCACTCCGCCGCCCAACACGGTGATATGGGCCGGCGCCACGCCCGGCACGCCACCCAGCAAAATGCCGCGCCCCATTTGCGGCCGTTCGAGGTACTTGGCCCCTTCTTGAATGCTCATGCGGCCGGCCACTTCGCTCATGGGTGTCAACAGCGGCAGCCGCCCATGGTCGTCGCGGAGTGTTTCGTACGCGACGGCCGTCGCCCCCGAAGCCAACACCGCCTCAGTCAGCTTGCGGTCGGCCGCGAAGTGGAAATAAGTGAAAACGATTTGCCCCCGACGCAAGAGCGGCCATTCCGCTTCGAGCGGCTCTTTGACCTTCATCACCATCTCGGCCTGGCCAAAGATCTCTTCCGCTCGCTCGACCAGCTTCGCGCCTTGCTCGGCATATCGCTCGTCCGGGATGCCGGAACCGAGGCCCGCCCCCGACTGAACCAGCACGGTATGGCCTGCCCGTGTCAGCTCCTCGACGCCGACGGGCAAGATCGCCACGCGATATTCGTCACGCTTGATTTCTTTCGGAACACCGATCAGCATTTTGGATTTGCGATTTTGGGTTTTCGATTTTCGATTTTGGACTTCGCAATTTGGATTTCAATGATCGCCTGAGCACGCCGCGCGGTTTGAGCCGGCCAATAGGACATAGGAGCAGGGGGTTAGGGAATGGAGCGCGGGGCATAGTAATGGAAGTCCGAAATCCAAAATCGAAAATCCAAAATCAGCGATTCGCGGTTTCGCCTTCAACCGGCTCGGGCGGTTCGGCGGCTTCGCGCTTGCGTAGATAGAGTTTGATGGGCACTTCGCCAAAGGGAAGGTTGTCGCGAAAGACGCCGACGAGATAGCGGCGATAGTTTTCGGAAATCGAGCCTGGATGATTGCAAAACAGCACCACCGTGGGCGGCTCTTCGCCGACTTGCGTGGCGTAATAAATCTTGGGCTGGCGGTGGCGATCGAGCGGCGGCGGATTGCGCTCGACGGCTGACTTGAGCAGCCGGTTCAATTCGGCCGTGCTGACGCGCGTTCGCGACTGCTTGAAGAGCATCTGCGCGTGGTTCAAGAGCGCCTTCACGTTCTTGCCGGTCTGGCCGGTGACGAAGGCGATCGGCACGTGCCGCATGGTGCGAAACGTGTCGCGCATGTAGTGTACCCACTTCTCGGTCGGCATGCTGCCGGCCATCAGGTCCCACTTGTTCACGACGAACACGCAGGGCTTGAACTGCTCGGCGATGTAATCGCAAAGCTGCTTGTCGACCTTGCTGATGCGTTCCGTGGCGTCGAAGAATAGCAGCACCACGTCGGCCCGGCGAATGCTGCGCTCCGCGCGGTGGGTGCTGTAAAAGTCGATGTCCGTCGAGATGCTCTTGCGCCGCCGCAGGCCGGGCGTATCGATGGCCATGAACGCCTTGCCATCGAGCTCGAACCGCACGTCGACGCTATCGCGCGTGGTGCCCGGCACTTCGCTTACGATCATCCGCTCCGCCTGGGCCAGCGTGTTCACAAACGTGCTCTTGCCGGTGTTGCGGCGGCCGACGATGGCGACCTTCATCAGCGGCTCTTCGGGCGGCACTCCTGGGTCGTCGGGCAAGCGCTCGAAAATCTCGTCGAGCAATTCCTGTTTGCCTCGGTTCTGCTGGGTGCTGACTCGCACCAACTTGCCTCGGCCCAGGCGATAGAACTCGTTCGCCTGGTCGTCGAGCGACTCGGCGTCGGTCTTGTTGGCCACGCAGATCACCGGCACCTTGGTGTACCGTAGCCGCTTGGCCACCTCCTCATCGAGCGGCACGAGGCCGTCGCGGGTATCGACCACAAACAGGATGACGGCGGCCGACTCGATGGCCGTCTCGATCTGGTTCTCGATGTGGCCGGTCAGATTGTCGACGTCTTCGATGCCCATGCCGCCGGTATCGACCAGCTCGAAGTAGCGGTCGGCGACGCACATCAGGTGTGTGATCCGATCGCGTGTGACGCCGGCCTGGTCGTCGACAATGGCCACGCGGCGATTGATGAGCCAATTGAACAGGCTCGATTTGCCCACATTCGGGCGGCCGACGATGACCACTTGCGGAACCGACATACCGTCATGGTAGACGGTAAGTGCAAGGCGGTAAACCGGTGTAGGGTAGGACGAGCGAAGCGAGCCCCCATACGCATCAACACCTGCTTGAATTTCTTGAGCAGCGGTATCCGCCCGATCAGCGCCACATTCCTTTCCGATCTCCTCGGCCTTGGTCGTCAACAAACCTTGCAATGCCCCTGCCGTCCGTGTAATGATTTCCATTGGGAAGTTCCTTCTTCCGGTTCGTGCTGTTACGCCATAACTGCCGAACCAAAAGAAGCTTCCCGTTTTTTTGCAAGATCGATTTCCTCAACTTGATGCGTATGGGGAAGAGCGAAGCGAGTCCCACCCTACGGCCCGAATGTCATCCGCAAGGCAAGAGTTGGCAAAGTGCTAGTCAGTATGTCGTCCGTCAGGCAACTCGACGCAGAGTTCAATGCAGACCCACGTCCCCTCCGCCACGTGCGTGTGGCGATTGTCGGCGCGGGCTTCGCGGGTATCGGCGCGGCAATCGCTTTGCAACGCGCAGGCATCGAGTTCGCCATCTTCGAACGGTCGCGAGAGCTGGGCGGAACGTGGCGTGACAACACCTATCCCGGCTGTAAGTGCGACGTGCCGTCGCACCTTTACTCATTTTCGTTCGCGCTCAACCCCGACTGGACGCGCACCTATTCCTCGCAGCGGGAAATACAAGAATACCTGCAGGCCATCGCGCAGCGGTTCGATATCGTGCGCCACGTCCGCTTCAACCACGAGCTCATTGGCGCCGATTGGAATGAGGACCAACAGGTCTGGCGGTTGGAAACGTCGGGCGGCCCACTCACGGCGAATTTCCTGATTTCGGGGTGCGGCGCTTTGAGCGAGCCGGCGCTGCCCTCGTTGACAGGCTTGCCTGACTTTCAGGGAGTGGCATTTCACTCCGCCGCCTGGAACCATGATTACGATCTGGCGGACAAGCGGGTGGCCGTCATCGGCACGGGCGCTTCGGCCATTCAGTTCGTGCCGCAGATTCAGCCGCGGGTGCGGCGGCTCTATCAATTTCAGCGCACGCCGCCTTGGATCCTACCGCACCCGGATCGCCCGATTCCGGCCGGCCGGAGGGCGTTGTATCGCCGATTCCCGCTGCTGCAACGTCTGGCCCGCTGGTCGATCTACTGGACCCAAGAGATGGTGGCCATCGTCTTCACGCGCTTTCCGCACCGCGGAAAATTCATCAAACGACATGCCCAACGGCACTTGGGGCGACAGATTTCCGATCCGGTCTTGCGGGCCAAACTCACGCCCGCCTACGAACCGGGTTGCAAACGCATTCTCATCTCGAATGATTACTACCCCGCCATCGCGGCGCCGAACGCAGAGTTGATCACGGAGCCGATTTCGCGGGTCGGCGCTCGTTCGATCGTCACTGCCGACGGCCGCGAACGCGAAATCGACGCCCTCATTTTCGGCACTGGTTTTCAGGTGACCGATAATCCGATGGCCCACCGCATCCGCGGACGGCATGGCCGCAGTCTGGCCGACGTTTGGGCAGATGGCGCGCAGGCCCATCGGGGCACCACGGCCCCCGGCTTTCCCAATTTGTTTCTCATGACCGGACCCAACACCGGCATAGGGCACACTTCGCTACTGGTGATGATCGAGGCGCAGCTTCCGTACATCGTTGAATGCCTAAGACATCTGGAACGCCGGCGCCTCGTCACCTTTGAAGTTCGCGCCGACGCTTGCCAGGCATTCAACGATTCGCTGGGGCGCCGCATGCAGCGCACGGTTTGGCTCAAGGGCGGCTGCATAAGCGGGTACCTCGACCGTCGAGGCCGCAATACCACCCTCTGGCCCGATTTCACCTGGAAATACCGGCGGTTAATGCGGCGTTTCGATGCCCGCAATTACCTATTTACCGCGCAGCAAAAAAGCCAGCCGCCACGGCTTGAAGATCCGTCGGGACATCAAGCGGTGGCGGCTAGCTAAAAAATCGTGAGACGTTGGCCCGACCTATGCGGCAACACCCGCGATAAGCGGGATTCCCACCATAAGACCGGCCGCCTTTTCTGCAACTACTCGCGAGGACGGACGGCGCCAGTCAGGCCGCTGTAATCAGCCCGGTCGTCGGGGTGCCAAAGGGGAACACCGGCTTGCACGCGTTGGGCGAGCATCTCCAATTTCTCTTGGGATCCGGCCGGCGCCTCGGTGGGCACGTATTCGTCCGTCTCGTGCGGGATAAAATCTTCGTCGTGGCCAAACTCAAGAATCGCATCAAACACATTACGCATCGCTAATTAACTCCTCACAACAAAATGACTTACCGTGTTCCCTGGACGACACCGACGCGAAACTGACACGGGCGGACGCTCGAAAACAATCCGGACGGTTCCGTAGCCCACGACGGGCCACAACCGCCCCGGCGAAACCATCGTTGGGCCAGGGCCAAGCCGGAGTGCCAAAATCGGCGACGGGCCAATGGCTGCTGCGCTCGATGGAAGGCGGGGTGGCACTCACGACTCAAAGCATGTTATTCTTGCAGAGAATCGCGGGTTGTCAAGCATTTCAAGAGCAAAATTATGCCCTGGTTGCAACGGTCGATCCGGCTTCCACCGAAGCCGCGCGGTTTTCATCTGGTTACCAGCGAAGTGACCGAGGCCGTGCCCGAGCTGTCTGAATTCCGCCTGGGAATGCTGCACGTCTTTATCCAACACACTTCGGCGTCGCTCTCGATCAACGAAAATGCCGATCCTGACGTACCTTACGACATGGAGCGCGTCTTTGATGCACTCGTGCCGGAGAGCTTTCCGTATCGCCATACCTGCGAAGGCCCCGACGACATGCCGGCCCACGTCAAAGCGTCGCTTCTGGGCAGTTCGCTGTGGGTGCCGGTAACCGACGGCCGTCTGGCATTGGGGACATGGCAAGGTATCTACCTCTGCGAGCATCGCAATCGTGGCGGCCCGCGCAGCCTTGTGCTAACGCTCAGCGGTGAAAAAAACCGATAACCGATGCTGTCTTGAACCGGCTCCTGACCCGTTCGGCATGCCAAGCCAAATCCAACCCCAGCCCAACTTGGCCGTCTTGCCACTCCCCCCGGAGCCCTTGAACCGGCTCGATCGTATCTGCCTGCCCGCATTGGGCGTCGGTTTTCTCATTCTGGCCGGGTTGACCTTGTCGCGTTCGGCGCTGCTCCCTCGGCGGTGCGGCGACCTGAACGTGTTTGCCAGGGCGGGTTGGGCGGCCCGCACCGGCGCCGACCTCTACGACATCAGCGATGACAATGGCTTCCACTATCTCTATCCGCCCACCTTCGCCATCTTGTTTTCCCCGTTGGCCGATGCTCCCGAAGGCGCCCCGCGCGACGGGCTGCTGCCATACGGCGTGACGGTGCTCTACTGGTATTTCTTCAACGTCATCTGCCTGGTGCTCTCGGCGCACTGGCTGGCCTGCGCAGTGGAACAATCATCGCCGGTCTGGTCGTCTCGGGCGTGGTTTGGCAGCCGCGGCTGGTGGGGCCTGCGACTCTGGCCAATGCTGGCCTGCCTGCCGCCAGTGGGCCACACGCTGATCCGGGGACAAGTGGGCATGCTGCTTCTGCTGTTCATGAGCGGGATGATCTTGGCTGTCGTGCGCCGCAAGAATTGGCAAGCGGGCGCTTGGCTGGCCTGCGCGATCTGCCTGAAGGTGATTCCCGCATTGCTGCTTATCTACCCGCTGCTTCGCCGCGACGTGAAATTGTTAGCTGGCTGCGCGGTCGGCTTGCTTGTGGGACTCATCGCCATTCCGGTGTCGGTGCGCGGGCCACAACAGGCCTGGCGCGACTACCAGAAGTGGAACCAGGTGATGCTCTCGCCCGCGCTGGCCAACGGCGCCGACACCTCGCGGGCCAACGAAGTGCTCAACGTCACCGCCACCGACAGCCAGTCGTTTCTGGCGATGATTCACAATACCGCGTTTCTCGATCGTGAGACGCGGCCGAAGAAAGCTTCGACGACCACTCGTTGGTTTGCTCGCGCGGCCGCCGGCTTGCTGCTGGCGATGGTGCTGGCAGCAGGCTGGCGACGCGTTGCGGGAGACGGTACGGCGACGGTCATTTTTTGGGGAGCGTTGATCGAGGTCATGCTGCTGGCCAGCCCCGTCTGCCATTTGCACTACTTCTGTCTTTCGATGCCGCTCGTCGCGGGGCTCATCTCCGCCCGATGGGAAAACCAAAGCAGGCCGGCCTTAGGCGGGCTGCTGGCCCTGCTCATTTCACTGAACCTGTTCGCCAATATCGTGCCTCATGTTCCCGGCATGGAAGTCTGGCGCGACGTGGGTCTGGCCGGCTATACCGGCATCGGACTGGTGATCGTCGCCAGCGCCGCGCTTTGGCGCCGCTCGCAACCACAGCACGCGGCCCGCGCTCAACCCTCGCCACGCGCCGCGGCCTAGCCCAGTTATTTGGGTTCGCTAAATAGCCGTGCGCGATTACCGGGCGCAACGGCATCGGTGGCTGGGGCAAAGCTGGCCG
>DASSFG010000514.1:0-3265 GCA_035694685.1 Pirellulales bacterium | reverse complement strand
TTGCGTCTTGGTTACCCAGGCATAAATGCCTGGGCTAAGTAAAAGCAGCCCAGGGTGGGCCGGCGAAGCATAAAATCGCTTGTACCACCCTACATACGGCCACCGAAAGAACAATGCGCGAACTCGCGTCAAATCTTTGGCAGCTCGGCGGCTTCCCGCCCAACGCGATCAACGTGTATCTCGTCGGCGACGTTCTGGTCGATGCCGGCACGCGTTGGGCTGGGCGGCGCCTATTCCGCCAACTGCGCGACCGGAAGTTATCGTTGCTCGCACTGACGCACGTGCATCCCGATCATCAGGGCGCCGCACGTGAGATCTGCGAGCGATTGGCGGTGCCCTTGGCGTGCCATACCGGTGACGTGCCGGTCATGCAAGGTGAGCGGCCCATGCAGCCAGACAACTTGGCCATTCGGTGCAGCTCGCGCTTGTGGGCCGGTCCGGCTTATCCGGTCGCCCGTGTCCTGCAAGAAGGCGACGAGATTGCCGGCTTTCGCGTCTTACACGCTCCCGGACATACTCTGGGGCACGTCATTTTTTTTCGTGAAGACGATCGCACGGCCATCGTCGGTGACGTGCTGTTCGGCATGAATCCGGTGACGACGTGGCCGGGCCTGCACGAGCCGCCCGGCTTCTTTTGTACCGACGCCGTGGAAAACCGCCGCTCGATCCGGCGATTGGCTGCACTGGAACCGCGCCGTTTGTGCTTCGGCCATGGCCCGCCGCTGGTCGACATGAGAAAGTTCGATCGTTTTATGCGGCGGTTAGGATGAGCCGTTTTCTTTCGGCACTCGTAGAACGGAATTTATTCCGTTTCGTACGTTCAAACGGAATGAATTCCGTTCCACGAGGAACAAAACGGCGTAGCGTCCTACGGACTGGAAGGCCCAGTTTTGCACACGCGCAATGTGAAGATAGCCAGCTTGAATCGTTTGAAAAAACCCGGCGCCACTCCAAGAATGCCCGGCGCCGGTCTACAATCGTGGCTGGTGTTCGAAACCCCAACAATCAGTGTAAAACGGAATTCATGCTGTTTCGCACGTTCAAACGGAATAAATTCCGTGCCACGAGGGTTGCTTCGATGTTTGTACAATGGAAGTTATTCGGCGTTAGTGCGATTGTCTTTGGCGCCTTGTTCTTTGTCCATGACATTGTGCTGGGCGCTCGACCGGAAACGGCGGCCAACCGCGCGACGCAAACCTTCAAGCCCGACCCGGCATCGGTCGTACGCAGCGGGCCGGCGTACCGCTATCCGCAGGCCGGCTGGATCGTGCTGCACGTCGAGGGCGCGCCGTATGACCGCGGTTATCAACACGGGCAGCTCCTCGCCGCCGAGATCGTCGATTACATGGACGCCCTGGCCGACATCAAAAGCAAGGAAGGCCCGGTCGACGCCTGGCGCGACATGCGCATGCTGGTCAACGCCCTCTTTCTGCGGCGGTACGACGGCGAATACCTCGAAGAGATGAAGGGTATCGCCGACGGCGCGGCAGCCGCCGGCGCGAAGTTTCACGGCCGCAAGCTAGACCTGGTCGACATCGTGGCCGTGAACTCGGCGATCGAAGTTGAATTCTTGCAGGCCGGCCTCGACGCCACTGCCAGCGGTCTGGAAGGAAAAAAGTTCCGCGAGCCGCCCGACGTAGAAGGGACCGAGGAAACCGACGACGATCACTGTAGCGCCTTTGCGGCGGTCGGACCGGCCACCGCGGACGGCGGCATCGTGTTCGGGCACATCACGATGTTCAAGTTGCCCTTCGTGCGGCACTTCAACGTCTGGCTCGACGTGCAGCCGAGCGAGGGCCATCGCGTGATCATGCAAGGCTACCCCGGCGCGATCATGAGCGGCCTCGACTACTATATGAACGACGCCGGGCTGCTGGTGGCCGAAACCACGATCAAGCAAACCACGTTCGCCGCCGAGGGTCTGACGGTCGCTTCGCGCATCCGCCGCGTGCTGCAATACGCCGACTCGATCGATCGCGCGGCCGAGATTCTCAGCCAGTCGAACAACGGCCTCTATACCAACGAGTGGCTGCTGGCCGACATCAAGACCAACGAAATCGCCATGTTTGAGCTGGGAACGCGGAAGACCAAGCTGTGGCGCAGCAGCAAGGAAGAATGGCCCGGCGGCACGAAGGGCTTTTATTGGGGGTGCAACAACGCCAAGTCGATCGCCGTGCGCAAGGAAACCGTCGCCAGCCTCGGCGACAAACCGGCCAACCTCGTCTTGCGCCCCAGTGACCGCGACCTGTGCTGGCTCAAGCTCTTCGACAAGCGTTCGGGCAAGATCGATGTCAATTTCGGCTTTGAAGCTTTCACCACCCCGCCGCTGGCCGCGTTTCCGTCGTGCGACGCCAAGTTCACCACCACGGCCTTGGCCAAAGAACTGAAGAGTTGGGCTTTGTTTGGTCCGCCGCTCGGCCACACTTGGGAACCGACCGCCGAGGAGCTGCGCCGCTACGACCATGTGCAGCCGCTGGTCGCCAACGACTGGGCGCTGATTGGCGTCGATGCACCGGCCGCGCGAAAGGCCGAATCGAGCTTGGCGGTCGACCTCAAGCCGTTTCCAGACACCGAGCACGAACCCTACCAGCGCGATAACGCGGTCTACCCGGCCGCCTGGCACGGCACGCTGCTGCCGGCCGCCGAATCTGATACCTGGCTGGCCACGGCATTCGCCGATTATGAACGCATCGTTTCGCACGAAACGGCGCTGCGATACCAGTTGAAGCACGCCAAACACGGACACGGCGAGCTCGCCAAGCGCGTGAGCGAGCGCATCGAACTCGATCTTTTCGCACCGCGCTCGCGGTGGCTGGCGGCCGTGCGGCGCGCGGGCCGCGATGCGCCGCTTACCGCGACTGAGTTCGACTGGCGCTCGAATGAATGGTACGACTTGGCGGCGGGCAAGGGCGTGCTGTTGCTGGCGGAGCTGCGCGACGAAATGGGAAACGAAGTGTTCCTCAAGTTCATGGACGACTTCGGCCGCGCCCACGCCGGCAAACGTGCGAGCACGGCGGATTTTTGCGCCGCGGCTGAAAAGGTGGCCGGCCATTCGTTAAGCGATTTTTTCCAGCGTTGGCTCAAGAGCGAACATGCTCCCGGTTCAGACGGCGGACATTTCTGGGCGATCGAATCGTACGAACCGGAATTGGACAAAACGCTCATCGTCTATGGCACGCGGCAAGATGTTGAAGTCGAGCGCGAAGCGGCCAAGCTATTGCAACGCAAGATCGCGCGCCGCTGGAGCAATATGCGCGTGCCAACG
>DASSFG010000513.1:0-5267 GCA_035694685.1 Pirellulales bacterium | reverse complement strand
CAGCTAAGACGCAGAGACGAGCCACTCCAATCGGCCGACTATCAAAGACGCAATGCCCGAAATCCAAATCGTCAAAGCTGATCTGTCGAACGCTCATCATCAAGATGCGGTCTTGGCAATGATGGATGCCTACTCCAAAGACCCCATGGGCGATGGCAAGCCTCTTTCAGAATTCGCACGGCAGCACCTGATAGACGGACTTCGGAGTCACCCGACGACAGTGGTCTTCTTGGTGCTGGAGGGCATTCTACCACATGGCATTGCCACGTGCTTCGGTGGCTTTTCAACCTTCGCCGCGCGGCCGCTGATGAACATCAGTGATTTCTACATTGACCCCGAGCTTCGCGGCCGCGGCCTGGGACGCTCGTTGCTAGCTGCGATTGAAAGCGAAGCCAGAAACAGAGGTTGTTGCAAGCTGACGTTGGAAGTCCAGCAGAACAACTCGCGGGCCCGTTCGATCTATCACCGGTTTGGTTTTGCACAGGCTGTCTATGCGGCAGACATGATGGGCGGCGGATCGGTTTACATGGTTAAGCCGCTTACGTGAAAATCCCGCGAACAGGCGGATGTCACCGTCATGATGTTTAAGCCACTTCAAATTACGACCGGGCTCATCAGTCATGACCTTTGCTCGTCCGTTTTCGTATCACGGTTGGATCCCAAGCAAGATTACCACGAGCGCGAACTAGCGCGTCCCGGTATGGCGTGGCTGAGTTGGGCGCTGCGTCACCATGTCGACATGGCGAAGCGCGAAGTGACAGCGAGCATGTTCGGGCTATTGCGGAGTCGCGCTGTTTACCGCGACGGGCTGGGCGCGATTCTGGTACGAGGGTCTGACCTACATGACCTGCCAATCTGTGAAGCTGAGTTGACCGACGGCGAATCAACCGGTCCCGCGTTGCCCGAAATTGCCGGATCAGCAGTGGTGGAACCAGCCGACGGAGGGCTCCGTGCAGCGCTGGACCGGGCCTTTGCAGAGCCCCCGCGTCCTCCCTATCGAAGGACGAAGGCGGTGATCGTCGTGCTTGACGGTCGCGTCGTGGCGGAGCGCTACGCACCGGGCTATGGAATTGAAACCCGCCTCCTTGGATATTCGAGTGCGAAGTCAGTGATCAACGCCCTGATCGGAATTCTCGTTCGCCAGGGCCGTCTTTCGGTCGATCAGCCGGCGGTTGTGGAGGAATGGTCGGATCCCGCCGACCCGCGCCACGCCATTACCATCGACCACCTGCTGCGGATGACGAGTGGGCTCGCCATCTCTGAAACGCGCAGCCCCTTGTGCGGCGTTGCGCGGATGATTTTTCTGGAACGTGACATGGCAGGCTTCGCGATGAAGTCCGGAGTCCAAACGACGCCGGGCACAAGCTGGAAGTACACCAGCGGCAATACGCTGGTCCTGTCGAGGATCGTGCGCGACTCAGCCGGCGGCCGCGCGATCGACGTGCTCCGCTTTGCGCACCGAGAACTGTTCCAGCCATTGGGAATGCGCGACGTGACGATTGAATTTGACGCCACCGGCACTCCGGTGGGCTCGACGTACATCTTTGCGTCGGCACGCGACTGGGCGCGGTTCGGCCTGCTCTATCTGAACGACGGGATTGTCGCCGGGCGTCGCATCTTTCCGGAAGGCTGGGTGCAGTACTCGTCGACGCCGACGCTGGATACCGGTTACGGTGCCGGCTTCTGGACCAACAAGATTCAAGGCGAAATCCCCGGCTGGAACCATCCGTGGGCAATCCCCGGCGCGCCGCAAGATGCGATTTCCGCTCGTGGATCGCTGGGGCAATTCGTCATCGTCATGCCCTCCCAACGGCTCGTCATCGCGCGTTTTGGGTTGTCGTTTGCCCGGGAGGACGCCGAGGGAGTTGGCCGCCTGGTCGCGGACGTAATCGCGGCGCTGGCGACATCACCCAGACGTGGCTTCGGGTGATGCTTGAGCGCGAGTGCCGGCCGCAGTAGGCTCCTGGCTGGGCCGTGTTGTCCATTTGTGAACCTCCGAGGCATTCCACAGCTCTTCAGGGAAGAGAATCTGAGGCCCCATCGCCCAAATCCGATTTGCACAGCGCCAGTGGAGGTCACTTGCTACCGCCAGTCATAGAGTGCTCTACGTTTCGGCTTCGGCCTTGGCAATTTAGCGACAAGCCCGCGCTACTGCGTTATGCCAACAACCGGCAGATTTGGCGGAACTTGCGGGACGCCTTCCCGCATCCGTACGCCTCGGTCGATGCCGACCGTTGGCTGGAAGTTGTGGCGGCCGATCCGCAGCCTGAGGCAACGTATGCCATCGAAATCGCTGGGGAAGCGGCGGGAGCGCTGTCGCTGGAGCGACGATGCGACATTGAACGCCACTCGGCCGAGATTGGCTACTGGCTCCAGTTCGCCCACAGCGAAATTATAATGGTGGGACTCGCTTCGCTCGTCCCACCCTACGTAAACGGGACTGAAACAGCTCACGCTGCGTTGAACGCAAGTCACCGCAGGAGGCGTCGAGAGGTTACGGCGGGCGTTGCCCGACTGCGCGATTGAATGGTGAGGGCCGAGAATGTTGATTATCCGCTTGTTGCTCCTGTGCGCCGTTCCGACTGCAGTGACTGCCTGGATGGAGCTGTGGATGCTCGCTCGCGCCGATCTCGGCCATTGGTCGGCCACTTGGACGCTGCTTGCTTTTGGAACGATCGCGGCCCAAACAGCCCTGACTTGCAGCTTCACCGGACGGTATTTACCTGACTGGCGATGGCGCATGCCGGCGGTTGTTTGCTTGCTGTTGCTAACGAACTTCGAGCTGGCGTCGCCAACACCTTGCCAGTTCAATGCGTCTAATTAAATGACGCACCGACGCCATCGGAGGAAAATCGGTGAAGTGGTGGACGGACAAGTTGCTGGCCAAGCGCATCGTCGCGGGCGACCGTGACGCGTGTGAGACATTCATACGGCGGCATTACGCGCCGATCTATCGGCTGTTGGTCCGACTCTGCCGCGATGCGGACCTGGCCGAAGACTTGACGCAGGAGACCTTCGCGGCGGCCTGGGGCAATGTTGCCACGTACGCTGGCGCCAGTTCGTTGGCCACTTGGCTGCATCGCATCGCCTATCGCAAGTTCCTCGACTGGCGTCGGGCACGGCGTTCTTTGGCGATCGCCGATCGCGATCTCGACGAGGTCGCGAGCAGCGGCGCCGGCCCGGTCGAGGCGGCGGTGCTTGATGAGGAATCGTGCCTCTTACGGCGGGCGATAGACCGGCTGCCGCCAGCCGAGCGCGACGTTCTCGTTCTGCACTATTTGCAGGGCCTCAGCTACCGGGAAATGGCCTGCGTGCTCGACGAACCCTGTGGCACCGTGAAGTGGCGGACGAGCCTGGCGCTAAACAATCTGCGAGATCAACTGAAAGGACAACTCGATGAACCCTCGACGCTCGCCGAGCGCCACGGGGGCCGCCGCGCGATCCATCGCGAAACGATTGCGGCGGCTCCCAGTTCCGCAGGTCTCTGAAGAACTCGAGTCGAAACTCATTGCGGCGATTCCCGCGCATTGCGGCCGCAGAGCCAGGCAGAGCCGCTTTCGGCGCTGGCCTGCCGCAGCCGGAGCGCTTGCCGCGGCGTGTGTCGCGTGTCTCGCACTTTGGCCGCACGCGCGCCGCGCAGACCCGCCAAGGAAAACCGAAATGGTCGCGAGTCAAACCGCTGTGCCGCATTCTTCACCGTCCCACGATCACGATCCCAAGGAGACCGATCCGTGCAACATCTTTCCGCCGCTGGCCGACTAGCGCTAGCCATTTTGCTGACCGCCGCTTTTGTTGTTACCGGTATCGCCGATGAGCCAGCGAACCTGATCTCCAACGGCGGGGCGGAACAAACGGTCAAAGATGGCACTCCGCCCGGCTGGTTTATGGCCAGCGTACACGCGCCGACCCTTCGGCTCTTTGTCGATAACGGCCATTCGCGCGCCGGCAAAGCATGCCTGGCGATCTCCAACCAGCACCGATACGATTCGCCGGTGGCGAACAACTGGGGACAAGAGATTCGCCCCATTCCCACTGGCAACACGGTGCGTCTGGCCGCGCACATCCGCACCGACGACGTCGGGAAAGTAAACGTGTGCGTGCAGTGCTGGGCCGATAAGGGCACCCGGCTGGTCGGCTTTGCGAGCACCCCCGTGTTTCACGGCACCAATGGCTGGACGCTCGCCGAAACCGACGAGTTGGTTGTTCCTCCTGAGACGACGTTGATGATCGTGCGCGCGGCGCTGATGGGTACCGGAGCGGCCTATTTCGACGACCTGTCGCTGGAAGTCGCCCCACGGCCGGCTGCCGACGCCGCTGAAGCAAAGGCGGACGATCATACCGTGCGCGACGCCTATGCGGTCGGCGGGGCGAAGGCGGACGGTCTTGCCGCTGGCGATCGCCGTGCGGTCGCCGCGTTGAACACCGATCTTGTGAGCCAGGTGCGCAGCGCGCTCAACGGCCGGCTCGTGCGCAGCGTGCCGGTCATCAAAGACTGTATGGTGCTGGCCTATATGCCCACTTGGAACCACGGCAACGTCGACAACATCGCCGTCGCCAACAACAACGGAGGCGTACGGACGCTCATGGCTTGGCCTAAGCTATCGGCCGAAGAGATTGCTCCGCCGTCGCGGCGGTTTTTTCTCGCTCTGTATTGCAGAAAGACGACTTTGCGCGGCACACCGGGGCCGATCGGAGCTTACGAGGTGCTCGACGACTGGAATGAGCGGACGGCCTGGCAGGACCGGCCGCGCATCGCGGACCCGCCCGTGACAGATTCCGACATCACGCCGGGCGAAGGCTGGAAGTTCTTTGACGTGACGCCTCTGGTGCGCAAACACGCGGCCG
Source organism: Pirellulales bacterium (assembly GCA_035694685.1). Classification (GTDB taxonomy): domain Bacteria; phylum Planctomycetota; class Planctomycetia; order Pirellulales; family JAICIG01; genus DASSFG01. The sequence goes on along the minus strand of DASSFG010000513.1, from coordinate 422 downwards.
ACGATGACGATCACGGCGCAATGCTTCGCTTTGAGGTCGAGACTGAGGGCGGTGGCTGGTCGGGCTACGCCTTCGCCAGCCGTGAGGCCATCGGCCCATGGACCGAGCGTCGCCCTGCGTTGCTGGTGGTCGAGCTTGATTCATCGCGATGACCACCTGCTTCCCCTATTATATTTGAGGAGTTCACAACGGTACGACAGGCGGACAGAGGACACTGGCCACCTCGCTAGGCTAAGAGTGAATCGAGCTTGGGGCACTGTGGAAAGTCGCTCGCGGCCGTTTTTCGTTGGACAGACTCAACTCCCGGCAGAAAATATTTTTCGCGGGGCCAGTTTCCGAGAGCAAATTTCTTGACCGCCGAAGGGCCCGTTTGTTAGCCTGGCGCTACGTCCTGAGAGTGCGCGGTAAGGCGAACGCGGCGA
>DASSFG010000512.1:0-16470 GCA_035694685.1 Pirellulales bacterium | reverse complement strand
GTGCGCGATTACCGGGCGCAACGGCATCGGTGGCTGGGGCAAAGCTGGCCGCATTCGACCCAACACTCGTCAGACGCCTTGCCGGCCAGCGATGCCCCGGTGGTCGCGTTATCCGGGGCATCGCCGCGGCAACGACTTTTTGGAAAATCATTTCCGCGTCGCGGCTCTGCCCCAGCCACCATTGCCGCTCGATCTGCTCGATGTCCGGTAATCGCGCACGGCTATTTAGGTTGGGCGGCATTTCGGCATTTTTCTGTCTGGTAATATTTCTGTCAGCTCTTCCGCGTGAATCTATTCGCTGGCGTGACGCTTGATGGCGGTTGTCAAATCCCAAACCAACGCGGTGCCGTTGCTCATACCGGTCACCAGCCGCGTGCCGTCGGCTGAGAAGGCAAAACAACCGGCGCGACCTTCGCCTGGTTCCAATGTCGCAACGCGGCGTTGGCTTTTCAGGTCGAAAAGGCGGATGGCGTCGGAGCCGGGATCGCCGGCATAGTTCAAGTCGGTCATGGCGAGTATGCGGCCATCCTTCGATAGCGCGATGTTGCCGCCATGCTCCGTTCCGCCACTTGGTAGCGTTACGATCGCTTCGCCGCGCGCGATGTCCCAAATGATCAATTCGCGGCCCTGACTGGTAATGAGCGTTTTCAAGTCTCGCGCGAAAGCCACGTCGGCAACGAACGGCTTTGGTGGTTTCCCCGCCGGCGCCTCGGCAGGCGGCTTGATGGCGGTGAAGAGCCGCTGGGGAGCGCCGGTATGGAGATCCCACAGGTTCACTACCGCGTCTTGATGACCCATCGTGTAGAGCGACCCTGCGTCTTCGGTAAACGCCATTGGGTGGACGCCGGCAAAGAAGCCGCAGGCGACGTCTTTCAACCGCTTGCCGCTCTCGACGTCGAAGAGGTCCATATCGTAGGTGTTCGACTGTTTGGGCCGACCGCGCACCACGGCCAAGGTCCGCCCATTGGGAAGGAAGGTGAGCGCGCGCACCTGACGGACATAAAACCGCTTTTCAAACATAGGGATGAAGCGGATCTCGTCGCCTGTTTCGGCCCGCAGGATTCGCACGCCGCCCTCGCCGTGTTCCGTTTGACCACCTGCGGCGATGAGGCCGCCGTCTGGCGAAACGGCCAGGGCATTGACGTAAGCGTCACCACCGAAACGGTGCGACCATGTCTGCCGACCGGTTTTGGCATTCCAAAGTCGTATGGTATCTCCGCCGCTGGTGACAACGGAGTTGCCGTCGGCCAGATAGGCCACGCCATTCACATAGCTGGTGTGCGACGGTGCTTCGGCCAACAACGATTCGCCCGTGACCGCGCTCCACAGCCCGACCGTCTCGTCCAGCGGGGCGCACACGGTCTGCCCATCAGGCGAAATGGCGAGCCCGCGTCCACCGCGCCACTTGGGCACGTCGATCGACCGACGGATCGCTCCGGTATCGAAATCCCGAACGAGGATTTTGTTTTCATAGCCGGCGGCAAGCGTGCGGCCATCCTGCGACAAGGCGAGGGCCCCCAGCCCCGTTTCTTTCTCACCTGTCGTTATTTCGCGCACCAGGTTCCCCGATGTTGCGTCCCAGACCCGCAGTTTCAGGACGTGCGCTTCCAGATAGTGGTAGGGCTTTCCGAGCTTTTCGCGCGGCATCGTGGCGTTTTCGCCCGAGATCAAGTGCTTGCCGTCAGGCGTGTAAACCAACGACGAAAGAAAGCCGTAAGGTTCGCTCAACCACCGCACGGGCTGGTTGGAATTGACGTCCCAGACGCGAATCTTGTTCGTCTTGGCACGGAACCAGGGTTCCGCGATGCCGGCCGCCAACGACCGGCCATTTGGCGAAAATGCCAAGGTGGCGATGCTTCCGGGTGGAAAAATGCCGCGCCATCCCATGCCTGCGCCGCTAAGCTGTGGGTCTTGCGGAATCGTATCAAACGACAAGAGCTCCAAGCCGCGATCGGCGCTCCAGACGCGGACCACTCCGTCGCCGCCTCCGCTCGCAATCCACTGACCATCGGGCGAAAACGCGACGGCCGTCGCTCCCGGCCAGCCGGAACATGCCTCGACCGAGTAGAGATCCTCACCGCTGGCGACTGCCCATAGGTGAAGTGCTCCGCGCGTGTCGCCCGCCAGCAGCTTGTCGCCGTCGGGAGAAAAGGCAATGGCATGCGGCCAAGGGTGGTTCTGTTCGTGCGGCGGAATGGCGAAGCGGCGGACCAGGCGGCCGGAAGGAAGCTCCCACAGGTTGATGGTGCCGTGTTGATTCCCGCTGGCCGTTGCGAGCATCCGCCCATCCGGCGAAAACACCGCATCCTCGATGAACGACTGGTGATGAAAACGCGTCGTGCCGAACCGCACGAGCGCATTGGGCGGCAAGGGATCGCCGTCGAGGTCGGTGACTGGCGGTTTTTGCGTCTCCGGCTCGGCGGCAAGCGCGGGGCCGAAAAAACAAGCTATCGCCAGGACTAAGCCGACTCGCCAAAATGCCGTCTTGACTTGCATGTTTCTGAGTACCTTGGATCCTGAACTTATGATTCGCGTAACCAGAAACGAAACAAAGTGTAGCGGAGGGACGGCCCCAACTATGTCGCGAATATTACCGGACGGCTGACGCCGACCGCTCGCCACAGGCGAGCAGTGGGTATCCGCCCTCCGGTGTTGCCATCGCCGCGAGTGCATCGTCGCGGCGCGCCTCGTTCGCCCGCGCTATGAACCGCCACTCCTTAAATAGACCCATACCTGGCCGTGTACGGTGATGATCGGCTGGGGCGGCGGACGTGTCAGCGCGCGGCGCATGGTCCGCATCTGATTGCTGAGCACGCGCAGGCCTTCCAGGCGCTTGTCTCGGGCGGGGCCGGTGTCGCCCTCGAGCGCTTTGCGCTCGGCCGAGAATTTTTTCGAGAGAGCAGAGAGCTTCTTTTCCAGCGCGGCATCATGCTCGCGCTCCTCGTCGCTCAACTTGACTTCCGGCCTCACTTCCGAGGTCCAGACGTCGCCTACCAACAGGTCGAGCCGGCCGTCGCCGTTGAAATCGCACACACACGGCCGTGCACCGCGGCCCGGCTTAGGCGATGCGTCTTCCTCGTCGAAGAAGAAAGGCGGCACGAGCGCCCGGCCGTCCTCAACCGCCGTTGCCTGCGCCGCGCCCACGTGCCGATAATACGTCACACTGCCGTCCCCGGCCCCGACGACAAGATCGGCCAGGCCGTCGCCGTCCCAATCGGCGATGACCGGCGCCGCACTGCCAAACCGCCCGCGCAGAGGCTCGCCATCGGCCTGGAACGCTTCGGAATCGCCAAAAACCGGCCGCTGGCGACTACCCTTGTTCCGCAGCAGGCTGATTCCAGCCCGCTGGATGGCGACGACGAGATCGAGATCGCCGTCGCCGTCCCAATCGCCGGCATGAATGGAATTGCCCGGCACGCCGAGAATCTCCAGGCCGTCCTCGCGCTTCAACGTCTCACCTTCGGCAAACGAACCGTCTTCGTGGCGGTGGAAGACGACAATACCGCCGTTGCCGGCGCAGGTGAGCACGTCGTTCGAGCCGTCGCCGTCGAAATCGACCAATTGGGGCACGAAGCCGGCCGCTCCGCCAATCATGCCGTTTTCTGGACTGGGGATCACATGCCCGGCGTCGCCCGCGGCGCCGGCCTGGAACCACTCGAAATCATCGAAGCGAGGTTGCGTACCGTTGCCGCAATTGCGATAGAAGCGCAGCTTGCCGCCTTCGGTTTGCCCCACCAGCAGATCGCCCAGCCCGTCGCCGTCGAAGTCGCCGAACCAGGGCGCCGCGCCGCCTGACTCGATGTCGATCGGCTTACCGCCCGCCTCGAGGCGTATCGGCTCCGAGAGTTCCTTCCTGGCCGCTCCATCCTGAGCGCGGACGGACAAGACGATCCCGATAACGAGCAATGCCGCACCGAGGCGCGTAGCTGCCGTTTTAGTCTTCTTCATCGCTGCATCCCAGGAAACCATCGGGGCAACACCTCGGGTAGTGTACACAATCAGCACGCCGATTTCATTCGTAATTGCTAAGCTAATGGCAGCCAACCGGGGCCAAGATCTGAAGAGTGTCCGTCGATGACCATCAAGTGATGAGCAATGCGGCTTCGGCGGTCACGCGATTTCCGCTGTTTGTGGTGCCACGCGATCAGTGGACGATATGGACGCGGCACTAGCCCACGTTGGTCGGAGTAACCGAAATGAAGACAGATAACGGCCGCCGGCTAAAGCAACTCGTTCAAGACGCCGCATTTCAAGCGGACGTCAATTACCGACGGTATCGAGATCAGTTCGACGTGGACGAGCTATTCAACGAGATCGCTGGTATTGGCGACGCAAAAATGGTCGCGGCAATCGCTCTAAACCGACTATGCCGAAGCGAGAGAGGCTTTAACAACAATGCGGTCGGCCTGAAGGCAGTGATGCGGTTCCTGTCCGAAGTTTGCTCGCAGCAGCCGGTGTCAGATGGTGACGTAGCGCATTGCCTGCTAGACCTGAAAGAAACGCTGAGTGCCGCATCAGCGAGCGCAGACGACATTTGCGAGTGGATTGATCGCTGGTATCAGCTCTGACCGACCGGCCATACGTCGGCAATAATGCCGTCGAGCCTGTCGAAGGCTTGCATTCTCTGCGCGAATCGCTCTTCGGGCTCAAGGTCGACGTAGATGTTCAGTTCATCACCGTTCTGAGCTATTTGCCATGAGCGCGAATATTCGTGTGTGATATTGCTCAGCTCCGTGGCAGACTTCCCTTTGACAAAGTCAACGGCTGATTTGATAGCGTCGATCTCCTCGATGGATAATTCCGCCGGAACCGAACTTTTCTTAAGGCTGTACTTCATCGCATCGTAGGGGCCCACGCGCACGATACGGAAATCCAAGGTGCCTTCGTCAACCATTTCCTGTAAGAGACCATCCGCATTGTCGATCCCAGGGCCGTTGGGCATTCGCACGATCGGCCAATCTGAGAGGTAGCCGGTGGCCGATTTTGCGTAATACAGGTGGGCGAAGTAAAAGGCTTTGAACAGAGATGTCTTTGTTGGCAATTCGCCAGCATGAAGGCGAATGATTTCGGTGATGATCTGCTTGGCTCGCTCTTTAGACTTCATGGCCGCGTTCTCTGGGCGCAAAAATAAGGCCGCGGTTCGATGCGGCCAAAGCTAGTTCCCAAGTTGGCTCGCCCATAAACTCCATCCTAGCATTCACTTGCCCTTGGTTAAGGCGATGCCCTCCATTGCGCATTTTAGGGCGGAATTTACTGTTGTCCAGAGTTTGGTCAACAACTTTTTGCGGGAAACACGCAGAGCTACCTCCGCAAGTAGCCGCCGACCATCGAGCTGCCGATCATTAGGACGCACGTGAGCACCACCGATCCGACAAAAGCCAAGGTCCCGGCCACAACGCCATGAGCGTAGGCTGCACGCGTTCCAACGAGGCCCAGAACAATTCCGGCCGATGCTCCTACGGTAGCAAACAGCGTCTCGGGAATGACGCTGCTGTTTGGCGTTTTTTCCATGCCCGCATTCTAGCGAATCCCGGGCGGTGGAAAACAAAAAGGTAGTGGGGCAGTCTAATCTTGAGAGTCTTCGGTGTGCGGCGCCTCCTCGTCTTCGCCAAGGAACCGGCATTCGAGCATTGGCAAGGATTCACAATCGACAACCCAGGCGTCGATGGTGTCGAAGTTTCTGGTCAAAATGGCGCCAAACAGCCTTTCCAGGATAACCATCTTCTCAGGCGACACGTTTTCGACCAGCTCGTCATACGAGACTTCGCGATAGGTCATCCCTAAGTGAAACCAGAAGCGCATCAGATAGCGGCATTCCACTTCAACGCGCTCGTCAGCGAGCCGCTGATTGATTGCCTTTGCAACTAATTCACGCTGGTAATCGTCTCGGAACCAGTTCAGCTTGTCGTCGAAATCGAGTAGTTCGCCAGCCAATGTTCCCTCGCAGTTTGACAGGGCTGTCCCACAACGCCATTACACTCGCCGCGGCGGATGGGGCCAAGCCACCGCGTGCTTCCGCGCACGGTGACCAGTTCAGCGTGATTCGCACACCAAATGTGCCGCCACGAAGTCTTCATCGAGCGTGACGCCCAAACCGGGCCGGTCGGGCACGGTGATCCAGCCGTCTTCAGCCTGCACCTTTTCGTGCGTCAGCTCGTGCCGCAGCGGCGAGTCTTCGACGCAATCTTCAAACAAGAAGGCATCGCGGCAGGTGCTCAGCCAGTGCAGGCTGGCGGCGACGGTGAGCGGACTCGTATAGCAGTGATTGCATAGCCGCGCGCCGATCTCTTCGACGCGGCTGCTGAGGTACGCCGCCTCGATAAAGCCGTTGCGCGAAATATCAATCTGGTAGACGTCCAAAGCGCGGGCCTCGATCAGCGGCCGGAACGCCGCCCGGCCGCATTCCTCTTCGCCGGCGGCGATCGGGACCGGCGAGCGGTCGCGCAGCCAGCGATAGCCTTCCACGTCGTCGGGCTGAAGCGGTTCTTCCAGCCAGCCGATGCCGTAATCGGAAAATGCCCTGGCACGCGCGAGCGCCGTCCGCGCGTCCCAAACGCAACCGGCGTCGATGAGCACCGTGCCGTCGCCGACGCCGGCGCGGGCCCCGCGAACCAGGTCGACATCCACCGCTTCCGACTGGCCCATCGGCTCCCAACCGAACTTGACCGCGCGATAGCCGGCGTCGAGCCAGCGGCGGCCAATGTCGCGGGTTTCGTCGCCGTTTCGCCCGAAGAGAATCGAGGCGTACGCCAGGATGCGGTCATGCCGCTTTCCGCCCAGCAGGCGATGGATCGGCTCGCCGAAATGCTTCCCCTTCAGGTCCCACAGCGCCATGTCGACGGCGGCCATGGCGGTGATCGTCACGCTCGAGCGTCCGAAGTACATCGTGCGCCGCAGCATCTCCTGCCAGAGGCGTTCGCTTTCCAGGGCGTTTTGCCCGACGAGCAATTTCCGCAGACCGCAGGCAATATTGTGGCTGAACGGCGCGTCGATAATCGCCTTGACCACTTCCGGCGAGCTATCGGCCTCGCCGACGCCCTCCAGTCCGTTGTCGGTGCGAATGCGCACGACGACCGCATCCTGACTGCTGGCGGTCTTGGCAACAATCTGCGGCACTCGCAGGATCTGGCAGATGACTTCGGTGATTTTCATGATCGCAAACTTTCAATTCGACTGAGAGCTGGTCTTCGCGTAGTCCCACCGCGATGAGTTCTTATGGTGGGACTCGCTTCGCTCGTCCCACCCTACCCCACCGCAACAGCCATCCTTTGATATAGGGTTGAGAAATCGCTAGCCCGCTGAATCGACAATCGCCAGGTCGGGACTGATTTCGTTCAACTGCTTGCCGAGATAATTGACGATCTGCCGGGTGGTGGCCATTTTGCGGACACGTTCGACGATGGCTGACGTTTGCTCGCCCGTCAGCCGTTTGGCCAGCTCCTTCATGATGGGTATGAAGGCCGGACTCATACTGTAGCTGCGCAGCCCCATGCCGAACAGCAGCAGAAACGACCGCGGGGCCGCCGCCATTTCGCCGCACAGCGTCACGGGCTTTTCCGCCGCCAGGCAGGCGTGAATGGTTTGATACAACACTTCGATCACAGCCGGACTGAGCGGCTGGCAGAGATGGCTCACTTTCGGATTGTCGCGGTCGGCGGCGGTCAGGTATTGCACCAGGTCGTTCGAGCCGATCGAAACAAAATCGGCTTCCTGGGCCAGCCGGGCGACCGAGATCGCCGCGGCCGGCACCTCGACCATCAGCCCAATGGGCACGTTGTCGTAAGCGAAGCCTTCGCGGTCGAGCTGGCGGCACGCCTTGCGCACCAGGCTGCGCACGCGGCGCAGCTCGTCGAGCGTGGTGATCATCGGAAACATCAGCCCGACCCGCTTTTTCGGGCCATGGCCCGGCGCCGCCGCCCGCAACACCGCCCGGATTTGCGTCAAAAAGAACGCCGGATGCTCGAACGACAGCCGGATCGATCGCCAGCCCATGAAAGGATTGGCCTCGTGCTCCAGGCCGAGGTATCGCATCTTTTTGTCGCCACCCACGTCGAGCGTGCGGAAGGTGACCCGATGGGCCGGGCTGGCCGCAATCACGGCCCGATACGCCCCGACTTGCTCCTCTTCGTCGGGCACGTCGTGATGGGTAAGAAACAGATATTCGGTGCGATACAAGCCGACGCCGCTGGCGCCCATCGAGGCGGCCGCCTTGACGTCGGAGAGGTTGCTGATGTTGGCCAACAATTCGACCGGCTGGCCCTCAGCCGACACGGCCGGCTGATCGCGGTTATGGGCCAGGTGATCCTTGAGATCGACGAATTCTCGCCGCAGCCGCCGGTAGGCGCGGGCCGTTTCGACATCGGGATGCACGACCACCTGTCCCTCTCGGCCGTCGACGATGATCGGGTCGCCGTCGGCCACTTCGTGCAAGACGCCTGGCACTCCCGACACCGCCGGAATACCATGTCCTCGCGCCAGGATGGCCGCGTGACTCGTTCGCCCGCCAACCTGCGTGACGATGCCCACCACCTGGCGTTTGTCGAGGGTGGCCACGTGCGACGGGATCAACTCGTTGGCCACCAGGATCACCGGGCCGCTGACCTCCCGCGCCTCGCAACCGGCGTCGGAAAGGTGTTGATTGAGCCGGGCCACGACGTCGCGTACGTCGGCCAGTCGTTCACGCAGGTATTCGTCGCTGGTCCGCTCGAAGAGGGCCGTATATTCTTCCAGCAGCCGGCGCAACGCAGCGGGCGCGGTCTGCCGAGACTCCACGATCCACGCTTGCACCTTGGCCGTCAGGGCGGGGTCGTGCAGGATCGATTCATGCACCTGAAAGATGGCTGCCGCCCGTTGACCGAGTTGATTGCTCACCTTCTGGTGCAGGGCCTTGAGATCGCGCGTGGCCTGTTCGCGGGCCTGATCGTAGCGGGCCAATTCGCGGAGCACGGCGTCGTCGTCGGGCAGCTCGACTTCCGAGCCGGGGAAGATCTCGTGCAGGCAGCAAGCCCGTCCGATGGCGACTCCGGGCGATACGGCTACTCCCGTGCGGACAAGCTGTGGCCGTGCCGCGGCGCGGCGCGGCGCCGCCGCTGAATCGCCCGTGGGGTGCGACCGCGGCGCCGCCGGCTCGTGCTCTCGTAACCGCGAAACGCGGCCTCGCGATTTGCTCATCGGGAACGGAGGCGAAGCTTTGGATCCAAACTGTATCCGAATCCTGCAAGCGCCTCCATCGTCGCCGAAGGCAGGTCGCGAAGCAAGAGCATGAGGCTGAATTGGTTGATCTGGCGACCGTTGCGACGCACAATTGGAAGAAGCCCCGGCGCACCGCCAGGGCGCGACGTAGGTCAAGCTGTTAGCCTGACGGCTATCAGGCTAAAAGTCTGACCTAGCATCGAGAGTGAAATAACTTCCCAACGACGATAATGACGTACCGGCACGCTGACGCGTGCCGCTCGCCTGTGGCGAGCGGGAGGCGTAAGCCTCCCGGTAGTGTCAAACCTCTTCACGAGGTTATATGATCCTAGACGCGACCGTCAGGCTAAAAGCCTGACCTACGGACCAGTGCCACTTCATAGTACACCGACATAGGTACTCGAATGCGATATCTGCTGGTCCTCGTCGTGGCCTGTTCGCCGCTGGCCGCACTGACCGGTTGGAGCGTATGGCAAGCCGCGACAAGCGCGGCCCCGGCCACCGCCAACGGCGGCCAATTGGATACGGCCGAAATTGCCAAGCGGGCAAGCGCGGCGGCCGACGATGCGAAGAAAGAAGAACCCCTCGTGCGCTCGCTGTCGGCCACCGACCTGCTCGATCCGAATGCGCCCAATCTCGGCGCGGCCGGCGCGAAGCTCGATGAGGCTTGGAGCGGCTCGCAGCAGGCCCGCCGGCTGTTGGCAAGGTACGCCCGAGTGGGCGCCGTAACCGTACCTGCCGACGGTTCACCTGGCCAACGCCGCCACGAAGCCGAAGCGGCGCTCGCGCGCTTGAAGGGCTTCGTCGAAGCGGAAAAACCGAACTTTCAGGGTCGCCTGCCGGGAGCCGATGATTTTTTTGCAACGCTCGAGCGGCATGAGCGTGATCTGGAGAAGGAAATCGACCGCTATCGTGAAAAGGATCTGCTGGCCGACGCGCTGACGGCGGCGAAGAACGACCTCCAGCAAGGCCGCTACGATGCCTGTCTGACGCGGCTGGCCGGTGACCCGCTCGCCAAAGTCGCCGATCCGGACGTGGCCGAGCAGTTGAAACTGCTTCGCCAGCGCGCCGAGTACCGGCGCGCCTGGGAGGAGCTCGACAAGTCGGGCACCGCCGCCGCCGACGAGGAGTTGTTTGGCAAAATCCAGGCGTTTCTGCGCCGTTATCCTGACGCGCCGACGGCGGCAGAAGCCGACCTGCAAACGCAGCTCGAGCGGCGGCGCGACCGGTTGAAGAGCGAAATTTCCGTACACGTCTTGGATCAGGCCACTGACCTGGATACGCTGTTGGTAGAGGCGGCGCAGATCGTCGCCAACCCGCAGATCGAAGCACCGATCAAACAACAGGCCCGCCATCAGGTGACCGCGTGGCTCGAAACGCATTTACCCAAGATCGAGCCGCCCGCCTCGTTGCTGGGCAAGCAGGAAGCCGTCACCAAGAGCGGCCAGCGGAAGATCGGCGTCTTTTTCTTGCCGCCCGGCGTCGACAACTACCGCTTCTGGACCGATCGCAAAAATCGCGACAAGCTCCGTCAGGGCGAAGAGCAGATCTCCGCCGGCGCCCTCGAACAACCCCCTTCGACGCCGCAATACGTGACCTGGGCCCAAAAATACAATCAAGAGGTGGCCGGCCTCGTGCGCGCCGGAGCGGCCCAGGCCGATTGGCAGCAATTCGCCGACGACTGCGACACCTGGCAAGGCGCGCTTGCCGCCTATCGCGAGCAGTGGGGCATCGAAGACGAGCCCGACCGCTCCTGCCGCGAATGGTCTTTTCGCGACGCCGGTCTGATTGCAAAGAACGTTTTGCGACACTGGGAGAAATATCAGGCGATTGTGGCGCCTGCTCAGTAAAGAAATGACGAATGACGGAATGACGAATGACGAAAGAATGACGAATGACCAAGCCCGAATGACGAAGGCGCCGGTCGCGAAGTCTGACGGCAAGGCCGCGCGCGGCGGTGACCCGAAGTTCGACATGGAGGAGCGGACGGCGCGGTTTGGGGAGGCGATTATCCAGTTTGCAAAGAAGGTGCCACATAATGTTGTCACAATTTCGCTGATCGGACAGCTCGTGAAGGCCGGTACAAGTGTGGGGGCGAATTATTGTGAGGCGGACGATGCGGTCTCGAAGAAGGAGTTCCGTAACAAGATCGGCACGTGCAAGAAAGAGGCCCGTGAGTCAAAGTACTGGCTGCGGATGATCGCCGCCGCCGAACCAGAAACCAAAGCAAACGCCCGGCCGCTTTGGACCGAGGCCAAAGAGTTGCACTTGATCTTCGTCAAGATTTACCGTCGCTAACCTATCGACCATTCGTCATTCGAGCTTCGTCATTCTTTCGTCATTCGTCATTCCGTCATTCGTCATTGAACCGGACTTCGCACTTAGCCAGTATCACCCAACGAGTCATCAACCAATTTAAACAAGGACCGCCCATGTACACTCAAGAAATCAGCCGTGCCCGTAAAGCTTGCTTCTTGTTCCTGCTCGATCAGTCGTTCTCGATGGAAGAGCCGCTGGGCAATTCCGACAAGCTGAAGAAAGACGAGCTGGCCACGGCGCTCAACGCCTGGCTGCAAAACATGACCATCCGGGCCAGCGGCGACACGGGCATCAAAGACTGGATGGACGTGGGCGTGCTCGGTTATCGCACCGACGAGCAGGGCAACCCCATTCTCGAATCGGCCCTGCAAGGCGCCTTGGCCGGCCGGGGCGAGCTGGTGTCGATCAAGGACATCGGCGAGAACCCGCTACGGATCGATCAGAAGCAGCAACAGTTGCCGGATGAAGACACGGGCGAAATGATTTCGATCGCGGCCGAGATGCCGGTTTGGGTCGATTCCAAGGCCCAGGGCGGCACGCCGATGTGCAACGTATTGCACCACACGTACGAGGTGCTGGAGGGCTGGATCAAGGACCACCAGTCGAGCTTTCCGCCGATCGTGATCAACATTACCGACGGCGAATCGCAAGACGGCGATCCGATTCCCTACGCCGACGCGGTAAAGGATCTGGCCACCGAAGACGGCAACGTGCTGCTGTTTAATTGCCATCTGTCGATGACGGCGGCCGACCCGTTCATGTTTCCGGCCAGCAACGAGATTTTGCCCGACGACCTGGCCCGAGTGTTGTTCGACATGTCGAGCGTGCTGCCCGAGACGATCTTCAACCGCGCCGTGGCGGAAGGTTTTGAGCTGAAGCCGAACGCCCGCGGCATGGCCTTCAACGCCGACATGGTCGCGCTGTTGAAGTTCCTCGACATGGGCACGCGCGCGGCCGCGCCGGGGAACCTGCGGTAGGCCAGGGCATTTTGGATTTTCGATTTTGGATTTTGGATTGGTCGACGCGATACGATGGCGAACTATTCGGCCGCCGCATCCGCCCAAGCGGGGGCTGTGCCTCGCGTCGGACGAGAATGGCAACGCGCACGTGGGCTGAACCGACGACGATGGCTATTGATCGTGCTGGTGCCGTTGCTGGCGCTCGGTACCTGGCTGGTACGTTGCGAGCGGAAACCCATTTTCCAGATTGCATTTTCGCCAGACGGCAAGCTGCTGGCGACGGCCAGCGGCAGGGCAGGCCGCAACGCGGCGCAGGCTTGGGACTGGGCCGGCCAAGAAGTGGTCTTCTCGATCGATTCTCCGCACGCGGTCGGGAGTGTCGTCTTCTCGCCCGATGGATCGCTACTGGCAACGGCCGATTTCGACGGCACGGTCGAAATATGGGACGTCGCCGAGCACCGCAAAAAATGCACTTTTCAGACGAAGCGGACGATTCAAGATTTGGGGTTCTCGACGGATGGCAAGACCTTGATCTGCGTGGACTGGAAGGGCTCGGTAAAGGCCTGTGAAATCGCTACCGGCCGAATAAGATCTTTGGGCCCGACGGCGCCGCGCGGCGCCAGCGTGGTGGCAATTCTTTCGGCCGGTGCGAAACGTATCGCTGTGTCCGCCAACCCTCCGGGAACGCCTGGAAAGACGACCATTTACGAAGTCGGAGACGTCGGATGCAAGCCGGTCGCGGTTCTGCCAAACCCATCGACGGCGTTGGCCTATACGCCTTTGGCGTTTTCGCCTGACGGCATGGTATTCGCCCGATCGGACTGGAACACTGGCGTGCAGCTCTACGACCTTCGCTCTCGAACGATCCTAGCGACGCTCCCCCATCGCTTTGCGACGGGCGCCTGCTTCTCGGCTGACGGCGGACTACTGTTCACGCACGGTCAAAGCGGCCCCGTGCGGATGTGGGACATCGCAACCTCGACGCCTCGCGACGAATCGTTTGTCAGCGTGGGCACCACAATTACCGACGTGGACTTGGCGCCGGTTCCCAACCTGATTGCCGCAGCGACCGGATATGGCAACCAGTTTCGCATCTGGGATATCGCGTCGCAGGCCGAAATCGCTGCCCTGCCGCGTTACGTGCCACTCGAGGCGATTTTCATCGGTGGGCTGATCGCCTTTACCGCCTGGGCCGCTGCTTGGGCAGCCTCCGGCTTGCCGAGCCGCAACGTGTACGTGGCGCTGGCGGACGTGACGTTGATCAACGGCCTCATCACGGTGGCCTTGATCTCGCGTATCGTGAATGCCGGCGAGCCTGGGAATACGACGCGCCCGGCCGTGTCTGTCAGCGTAGGCGTGCTGGCCGGCCTCTTATGCCTGGCGATCATCTGGGCCGTTCTCGGCGGCTCGCGATGGCAATGGCGGTTGCCGGCGTTGGTGACGACGTGGGCAGTGGTCTGGGCCGTTCCCGTCGCAGTCTGCTATGCACGCGATTATGGCCCAGGGGGGGCCTGGGAGTTGATGGTTGGTGTCGGGGCCATGTTTGTTGCGTTGCTTGGCATTCTCTGGCATTGCAAGTCGCGCGGTCTGCGGCTGACTTGCGAAGGTGTAGTCGCCAACGTCTCGCCTGCTGTACCGCGGCAATTCCTGCTGAAAGACCTGGTCTTGTGGACGACGGCGGCCGCGCTGTTGTTCGCCGTCGCGCGCCATGCCGCGCCTCGTTTCCAACCGCTTGTTTCGACTTCCTTTGAACTGCTGGCTGGTGTGAGTCTTGCCGTCGCCGCCGCGGCGGGCCTTTGGGCCGCATTCAGCCGTCGGCGGCCTGCGCTACGTGCGTTCGCTCTTGTGGTCGCCTCCGTTGTGAGCGGCTTGACGACGGAAGTCTTCCGAATCACTCTCTTCTTGCAACCGTGGTGGTGGTACGTGTCGGTCGACGTCGCCGCGGCCTTTTGCGTGGCCGCCTCACTAACGGTGTTCAGGATCCACGGCGTGCGGCTGGCGAACCTAAATCGCGACGGAGCGCCAAGTGTATCTGCTACTTCGCCATAGCCAGCCAATCGACGCGCGGTTGGAAGGCGTTGGCCTGCCAATCGACTTCGGCCAGCATGGGCGGCACCGCCCGCCGGCAAAGTTCGTCATAGTTGCTGGCGATCGACTCGTCGGCCAGCTCCGCGATATTGTGATTCAGCACCACGCCCGCCACGTCGAGGCCGTCGCGAAACGTCGCTGCGACCACCAACGTGGCCAGTGTTTGATGGATGACGCCTAGCCGGTTGGCGGCCACCACGATCAGCGGAAAGCCAAAATCGTGCGCCAGATCGGCGACGTATTCATCGTCAGTGACAGGCGAAAGCAGGCCGCCGACGCCTTCCACCACGATCACGTCGGAGCGTTGTCGCCAGTATTCCAGCCCGCTGCGCAAGAGTGCCGCGTTGACCTGTCGGCCTTCCGCGCGCGCGGCGAGATGAGGCGCCAAGGGCGCCTGGAAACGCTGCGGACAAACGGCTTCCAGCGTTTCCGGCTGACCGGCGGCGTTCCACGACGCCAAGGCGTCGTCGCTCACAAGCATTGTGCCTTCGCGGCGGCAACCGCTGGCGACGGGCTTATAGACTCCAACTCGCGCACCCGTCGCCGCCAGCTCGCGGACGATCATCGCAGAGATGTACGTCTTGCCGACGCCGGTGTCAGTGCCAGTGATGAACAGGCCGGGCGTGCGAGTCATTTGGCGTTGGTGGCGGGTGGCGAGAGCTCACATTGCAAATTGCAAATTGCAAAATGAAAATTGCAAATTGACGGTGTGCTGCTCACGGCTCACTTGCCCAAAAACTCGACGACGAGATCGCCCACCTGCTGGGTCGAATAACCCATTTTCCCGGCGGCTTGGCTCTTCATCTTGGTGCCCGTGACTTGTTTGATGGCTTCGACGATGCGGTGGCCGGCCTTTGGTTGGCCGGTGTGTTCCAGCAGCATTGCCATGGCGTTGATGGCGGCGATGGGGTTAATCACGTGCTGGCCGGTATATTTGGGGGCGCTGCCGCCCATCGGCTCAAACATGCTCGTGCCACCGGGGTCGGGGTTCAAGTTGGCGCCTGCGGCGACGCCCATGCCTCCCTGCAAGATGCCGCCCAAGTCGGTGATGATGTCGCCGAACATGTTGGTGGTGACGATCACGTCGTAGTATTCGGGGTTCTTCACCATCCACATGCAGCAAGCGTCGACGTGGTTGTAATCGGCTTTGATGTCGGGATACTCCTTGGCTACCTCTTGAAACGTGCGCCACCAGAGATCGTGGCCAAAGGTCAGCACGTTGGTTTTGGCCACCAGCGTCAGCATCTTTTTCGGGTTGTTGCGGCGGCGCGTGAACTCGAAGGCCCAACGCACGCAGCGCTCGCAGCCTTTGCGCGTGTAAACGGCCGTCTGGCTGGCCACTTCGTCGGGCGTGCCTTTCTTCAAAAAACCGCCGACGCCGCAATACAGGTCTTCGGTGTTTTCGCGCACCACGACAAAGTTGATGTCGTCGGGCCCTTTGCCTTTGAGCGGCGTCTCCACGCCGGGGAATAGCTGCACGGGCCGCAGGTTGACGTATTGATCGAGCTGGAAACGCAATTCGAGCAAGAGGCCCTTTTCCAGCACGCCCGGCTTGACGTCGGGATGGCCGACCGCGCCGAGATAGATGGCATCGAACGTGCGGAGCTCCTCGACCGCGCCGGGTGGCAGTATCTCGCCCGTGCGCAGGTAACGTTCGCCGCCGAAGTCGTAATGCTCCAGCTCATATTTGAATTTTTCGAGCGAAGCAACGGCCGAGAGCACTTTCAAGCCTTCGTCCGCCACCTCGGGGCCGGTACCGTCGCCGCCAATAACTGCAATTTTCATGGATGAACCTCAAGTTTTTTGCGAAGCAAGCGAGGATTTTAACCGCCAGCCGCGCAAAATCCAAACGCCTCATCGGTGAGGGTGTCTTGACAGTGAGTTGCTGACGACATGTAGGGTGGGACGAGCG
>DASSFG010000511.1:0-8250 GCA_035694685.1 Pirellulales bacterium | reverse complement strand
TGCGAGCGCCGGCCCACCAGAACGATTCGCTGGTTTATTGGTGGGCCGGCGCTCGTTCCGCTCGCTTGTCCCACCCTACAACGACCGTGACAACAGCCCACGCCGCACCTATAATTAACTACGGTCTTGCCCTCCAACTTCTCTGGCGACGAGCGATGACTGTTGAACGTATTCGCGAGCTGCTCGATTTCCAACCCTTCCGCCCGTTCATCATGCACCTGGCTGACGGACGCGAGGTGGCTGTGCACCACCGCGAGCTGATCATCGCGGTTCCCAGCGGACGCACGCTGATTGTGGTTTAGCCGGACGATACGATGAACATCGTCGATCTGTTGCTGGTGATCGACGTGGAAATGAAGTGAGGCCGCAACGGGTCTTCCGGAAAGCGCCGGCGTTGAACGGCGCTGTGCATCCTGTCAGATGGAGCGATCACTTGCCGATGTTGACCGCATTCTTTTCGATGTACTTTTCGACCGCGCTTTTCCCGCCGGCATCGCTGATGTAGTGAAACGCTTCGGCGTATTCCACGCCGTGCTTTTTGCCGAGCGCGCGTTTGCCCGCCAGCACGAACTCTTGGATAAAGTTGCGGTCGGCGGTGCGGTCGTCGTCGCCTAAGAGCGGAAGTTTTTTGCCTTGCTTGGCCAGCTCGGCGCGGAGCTGCGAACCGTGAGCTCCGGCCGGGCCTTTCGCTCGATTGGCGCGGTTCGCGTCGATCATCTGATCGACCACGCCGCTGACATCGACAACCCGCGTGGTCTCCGGCCGTCGCGCGTAATAGTACTTCTCCTTGACGGCGTGCGGCTCGAGGCCCGCCGCAAACTGCTCCGGATAGTCGTGCGCCCGACCGGCCATCCAGCAGGCCGCCTCAATGCCTCGGGCGATGGCGACGTGATCGGGGTTTTCTTCGTCGTGCGCCCAGGGATCCCAACAGACCACCGTGTCGACTTTCAGCAGTCGAATCAGAAAAATCAAGCGGCATTGCAGCTCGTTCTGCGAGACGTCGGCCATGCGGTGATTCGGATAGTTGAGATCGAACACCTTCTTCAAGCCCAGCACGCGCGCCACCTCGGCGTTGTCGCGCTCATTGCCCAGCACGTGGTCGCCGACGGTGCCGGGCGTGCCAAGTCCGGGCGCATCGCCCATGTCGTCGTTGCTCGCCCGCAGCAGGTAGCCGGTGTAGCCTTCTTTGACGAGCTTGGCGACTGTGCCCGAAGCCATGAGCGGAATGTCGTCGGAGTGCGCCTGCACGGCCAGCAGCACTTTGCCCTGGTGCGGCTTGCCCGCTGCTGCGCGTTCGACGGTGACCTCGCTTTTCGGTTCCTCGGCTTGCAGGCGCGAAAACCAGGCGGGCGTTTGCGCAAGCAGGGCGCCCGTACAAAGATTGTTTAAGAAGTGACGTCGTTGCATACCCGTGGCGCGAGGCGGCATGATGTTGCTCCAAAAAAGGCGGTAACTTCCCTGTGGGATGCTAACGCGCCGCAAGCTGTCAAGAAAGCGCCAAACTTAGAAGGTGTTGCTGGCCTGCTGACGCTCGTGCTAATGCCAGCGCTTTGTCACGTTGGACCACGCGCCTAGCTGAGCGGATCTTGCAACGAGTCGAGTCCGATGGAGTCGATGGGGCGCGAAAGAGGGTCGTCGGCCTCGGGCTCGGGCGGCTTGTCGCTGGGACGCACCACGACACGCGTTCCGCGAACTTCGATCACCTGGACCCATTGGCCTTTTTCGATCGCCATCCCCTCGCTCACGGCGTCGACGTGGCGACCGTCAATCGAGATGGCCCCGCTGGGCAACATCAGGCTCTTCGCCTGGCCCACCCGACCGACTAGCGACTTGAGCAGCCGCCGCTCGTCATCTTGCGGCAATACCTCTTCACTCTTCGGCGCGTCGAGCAGAATCCGCCGGCCGATTGGCGTCTCGGGCCAATAGCGCAGGGCGGCAAACAAGACCGCCGGCAACGCCACAACCGCCGTACCGAGAAAGCTTAAGCCGTACCAGGGGCCACGGTAAAACGCCAAAGACACGGCCGTCAGCACTGACACAATTGACAAAAAACCGATCACGCCGCCTGAGGGGACGAAGATCTCCAGCACCGCCAATGCGACGCCCAGCACCATCAGTAACACGGCCCAAGCCAGGGGATCTAACATACTACGGCCCTTAGCTCAGTCCGCGGACCACGACCCGATTGCCGCGCACCTCAACGACCTCGACCGGCAAGCCACGGTCGATAAACTCGCCGTCGGTCAGCACGTCGACCAGTTCCTCGCCGATACGCGCTTTTCCGCCCGGCACGAGCGGCGTAAAGGCCACCCCACGGTGTCCCAACAAATGTTCCAGCCGGGTGAGCGCCTCGCGCTCTTGAATGCGCGACGCTTCTTCGCCCGAGGGCGGCGCCAGCACCATGTTGTTCAACACGGGCGTGTGCGGCAGATAGCGGCGCATCAGTGCGGCCGAAACCACGATGCCCGCTCCCGCTCCCGTGAGCATCAGCAGACTATTGCGCAGGTGGTGCAACTGGTACTCGTTGTGCGGCAGTATGAACGTCTGGCTGGCCAGCACGAGCGAGATGATGACCAGCAGTCCGCCGGCCAGTCCGAACAGGCCGAAGCCCGGCAGCACGAAAACTTCCAGCGCCAAGCAAGTCAGGCCGGCCAAAAACAGCAGCACTTCCAGCCAGCCGGCCGTACCGCCGAGATAGGCGCTCCAGAAGTACAGCAAGAAGCAGATGGCCGCGATCAGTCCGCCCAGGCCGATGCCGGGCGACTGCAACTCGGCATACAACGCCGCGCCGCCCAGCAGCAACAGAAAGATCGACACTCCCGGAGAGTTCAGCGCGTCGATCAAGAAATCGGCCCAGCCCGGCTCGACCATGGCCGGATCCTGTTCCAGACCGTACAGTGCCTTGAATCCGGCAAAATCCTCGACCACCGCGTGCGCCAGGCCGAACTGTTCGGCCTGCTCGCCGTGGACCTGCCATCCGTCTTTAGCGGCCCCGGCGACCTGCTCGCGGCGTTGCCACTCCTTCGCGTCGGGCATCTTCGCCGCTTGTTCTTCGGTGCGAAACTCGACGAGCCCGTCCGATGTCCGTTGGTAGCGGAAAACAGGGCTCTTCGCTTCGACCATGGCTTCGGCCAGCGCCGGCGAATGGTGCTTTTGTTTGGCAAGGGCCGCCACGGAGCGGGCAATCATTTCACGCTCGGCGTCGTCGACTTCGGCGGCGCCCGGACCGCCCAGCACTGCCCGCGGACGCATCACAATCTGATCGCAGGCCAGAGCGATGTACGCCGCATCGCCCCGTGCTTCCGAGGGAATATAGGCCACGGTGCGCCGCTGATCGGGATCGATGCCGACGAGGTAATTTGCCAGGTTCACACTGTCGCTCGGAGAGCCGCCCGGACTTTCGATCCAGAAGCAAAGCAGGTTGACGTCGTGGTCGTTAATCTGGCCGCGCACGAGGTTTTGAATCTGGTCAGTTAGCGCCGCCGTGATCGGTCCCTTGATGGCGATCCGCACCGGCCGCATCGGGCCGCTGAGCGCGAGATCTTCATTGACGGCGCTGGCGTTCAGTCCCAACGCTTTGGCGACCGCTTCGCGATCGTCGGCCAGAAAACTGACAAAACCCAACTCGCGCGCCCGCTCACCTGTAAAAATGCCCGGCTGGCCGGCCGCAATAAGCGGTTCCTCTTTGGCGATCGACTTGTTCTTGCGCACCTCGGTCAAGCGGTCGGCCAGAACGAATTCGCGGCTGACCTCGGTCTCAACCAACCGCAGATCGGCATTCCGGTCGAGCATTTTCACGGCCACGTCGGCCGGCACCGTCTTGCGGCTATCGGCGATCTCAATGTACGCGTTGCGAACGGAGCGTTTAATCACCTCCTCACCCAGGCCCGCGTCGCCCAACTGAGCAGTCGCGCTCATGATGATCTCATCGCACGCCAGCGCGATCAAAACCGCGTGACCGGTGAGCGTTTCGGCGATATAGGCCACCGTGGTGGCGCCATCCAGATTTCCCCCCGACAGATGTCGCGCCAGATCGTAGGCCTGACCAAATTCACTTTCGCCGGAATGGATCTCGAAGATGATGACCGGCCACTGGCCTGCTTCCTTGGCCTTGTTGATGGCCTGGCTCACGGCGCGGCGAATGCGGCTGTCGAGGCGGTCGGTGAGCGGCTGATTGATACGAATCAGGGTACCGACGCGCTCGCGACCCTCGGCAGCCTCATTTTGCCCGCCGAAATTGTGGTCTTTCGCCTCAGGCCCGGCAGGATCGGCGTTTTTTCCTTCGTCGGCCGACAGCGCGTGGTCGCCGATGACCAAGCCGAGGCCGAGAATGGCGCACAGCCAGATCAGCGGATAGAATTGACCCGATAAGCGATTGAGCACGGGGCCTCCGGGCCCAATTCCGCGTTGGGTGGCGATGAGCCGCGGTTCCATAACAGATCAACGAAATTTGCCACGCCGAAAAGTGCAAAACGTGTTGCGTTCGGCCTTTTTAACCGCCTTGATTATAAGGTCGGCGCGAAGTGAGTCAAATTCGCCCTCCCCTGCTCCCCGCACGCGTCGCGCTTAAGTTCGCCGCGCATAAGACGATCGGATGGCTGTCAACTGGTCCGCCCACCGCCCTCGCGCTGCGCCGTTCATCCGCTCCCCGATAGAAAAAGGCGCTTTGTCTTGTCATTTGCTGAAGCGACTCCGCAACTCGATCCGCCAACCCTCATGGCACCCTCGTCTGCCACATGGAATTTAACCCAGCCGAAACGGCGGCCGTGACATATGCGAGGCGATGACCGCGTTAACCACGTCGTCACACTCGACACATGGTCGGCAATCTGCGTCGGCGTGTTGGACCGATGCGCGCAGAGCCTCGACGGATTTCGTGAACAATTGAGTGCAGCCGCCCCCGCCGTCGGAGGAGATGAAACCCCGAACCAGACTCCGCGGCGCGCGTCTGCCACGACAACTGGTTCGGCAATGGTGGCTCAGCCCTCGACCGCGTCACGCAGCGCCGCCCGCGCCTCTTCCAAGGACGGCCACGACGGATCGCCGACCTTCTCGAAAACACACTGAAGGTTCCACAGTGCGCGCTGCTCCGCTTGGTCTGCGATCATGAGGCGGTCAGTTTCCGAGAAACGCCGAAGAAACGTGTCGAGTACGACGGCTTCAGATACGGTGAGCCGAATTACAACCTCGGAATCGCGCACGTCCTCATCCCTTCCCAAGCGTCTGAGCTAACCGGGCGGCGGTTAGTGCTCCTGATTTCAGATTCCGCGCCCAACCGCCGCTCCGGTTGAGCATTCTGTTTTAGCCGGCCGAACCGAGTTCGTCGGCGATCTCGCGAATTATATCGCTCAGGCCTAGGTTCTCGATACACTGTCGTACTTGTTCGCCGATTTCGGCACCGATCTCACGAAACCGCGACTGCAGAAGTCGGAGCTGGGCGGTATTTTTTACAACATATGGATGTGAGTGGAGGAACGCGCTGATTCGTTGGGCAGTTTTTGGCCCCCAATCGTCAGATGGGTGTGCGTACGCATCAAAAGCGATGTCCACAAGGCCTGGGCAGCACTCGAATGATCTCGGATAGACTCGCTGGCACACGACGCAGACATATTTGCCGATCGGATGCAGGTTGAAGCGGAACACCCCATAGCGTTCTTCAGCCAAATCGGGGTCTATCTCTGCCAGGTAATGGCCAATCGGATCCGAGGTTCCGATGAGTAAGTCTGACTCGCAGTATGGGCATCTTACTTCGACCCCACTATCGTAGGCCACCAACGCGTTGCACACCGGACATGATTCGCGGAATATCATTCGAACGCCTACTTTACTGGCTAACATTTTTCCCCGACCGATCCTTGAGCATGTCAACCGTATGCGCAAAATTTCGTGGTGTCAACGGAAGGTGGGTTCCGGCAGAAAAGCAGGCGATTCTGGGTGCCAAACGGACGTGCCTCCGCCAAAGCATGGGCCGCCGCGTGCTTGCCTCGGTCACATCGACCGATGCGAGGTGCGGAGTTCAACCGGTGGCATGAGCCGTTGCCGGCGGCCGCGTTGTTCTTCGAGGTGTTTCCACCGGTAGCCCCGAACCCGTCACTGCTCGGCGATGCGGACGTCGCGCTGCTTGAGAAGCTTGAGGATCGCTTCGCGATCGGTTCGCGAAGGATCGATCCAGGCAATGGCTTTGCCGTCGCGAAAGCTGGCGGTCGCTTGCTCGACGCCATCGATTCGCGTGAGGATGTCGTAAACGCCGAGTGAACAGGCCTCGCAATCGAGCCCGATCAAAGGAATTTCGAGCCGCTCGATTCTTTCGAGTGGCACGGCCGAAAGCGCTTTCGCAGCCACGGTATGTTCGGTGAGGTTCCGCACCAACTGGTCGAACCGCTCAGGCAACTGCTCGGCTTTGGCGCCACGGAAGCGGTCGCTGTCGGGGTCGTAGGCAAGCTCGGCCTCCGCCATGTCGCCAGCCAAGGAAAGCAGCCTGGCATCGTTCGCTTGTGTCATCGCCTGGCGGAAGAAATCGGCCCGGTGAGGCGCATATATGCCCATGATACGCAGGCGGACCGTCGGCCAGCCGTCGGCCGACTTTGCCGCCGCCGGCGGTTTACCGACTGGCGCCGAAGCGGGCGGGTCCGCAACGAGTTGAGTGGGCGCCTCGGTCATCCATTTCAAGGGCGAAGGGAACTCTTCGCCACTTGTTGCGGAGACGACCGGGCCGTCCGAAAACAACGGGCTTTGCACCAACTCATGGATGAGCGTGCGCAGTCCGCCGCCTTGATCCTGCGTGCGGCGAACGATCTGGTCGATGGTTGCCCGATCGCTGAAACGCAGGTTACGTCCGGCCGCGTAAATCGCCAGTTGCCGGGCCAGGTTTCGCAGCAATCTGGCCGGCGATTCGGCGAGCAACGCCTGGTACTCTTGGATGTCGGCGAACGTTCGTCCGTCGGGCAGAATGCCTGCGGAATCGACCGCGGGCCCGAGCTTGAACGACAGCGGAATCAAAGGATCGATCGCGCCGCGCTCGGCGGTATCGCCGTCGCCGATCGAACGATATCGCGTGCGAAAACCGCCGATCACGTCGAACGATTCCAGGGCGAAACCGGGAGGGTCGATCCGCCGATGGCACGACGCGCAGACCGCATCGGCGCGGTGCTTGGCCAACTGCTCGCGAATCGTCGTCGCTCCCCGCACGTCGGGCTCGATCGCCGAAACGTTCGCCGGCGGCGGTTGGGGCGGTTCACCGAGCAGCCGGTCGATGACAAACGCCCCGCGGGGAACCGGCGACGTGGTCGTGCCGTTGGCCGTGATCTTGAGGATCGCTCCCTGCGTCAGAAAGCCGCCCCTCGGGCAGCCGGCCGGCAGCTCGGCCCGCCGGATTTGCGATCCGCTGACGCCGGGAATGCCGTAGTGTACGGCCAGCTTTTCGTTCACCATCACGAAGTTCGAACGAACCAAAAAACTGGCGTCGAGATCCTTTTCGAGCAACTCGCGGAAGTAGGCCCGCGTCTCCGCGACCATCGAATCCTGCAGGTAAGGGCGGAATTCGGGATAGAGCTTCTTGTCGGGATCGTTCGCGGCAATTTGCCGCAGCTTCAGCCATTGGCCAAGGAAGTCGTCGATAAAGCGCTGCGATCGCCCGTCTGAGAGCAGCCGCTCGGTCTCGCTGCGGAGCACGCCGGGTTCGCGCAGACGCCCGGCCGCGGCTTGCTGCAACAGCGGCTCGTCGGGCAGCGAGTTCCAAAGGAAATACGACAACCGGCAGGCCAAAGCAAAGTCGTCGAGCGCGGCCTCGGGTTCGACGTGATAGAGAAAATCGGGCGAACAGAGCGCAGCCTGGTAGGCCGATCGCATGGCCGTTTCGAAGCAGTCTCCCGCTTGCAACCGATCTTCCACGCGAGCGAGATAGGCGCGGCGCGTTTCCACGTCGACCGGCCGGCGGAAAGCGCGCGGCAGGAAGTCGGCCAGCAGGCGATCGGCATCCGCGAGCGGGGCGAGTGAGTGAACCGTCCAAACGCCGGCAATTGGGTCAGATTTGTTTCTGCCCATGAACATCGTCTGCACGTCGCGCTCGCGCCTTGGTGGTCTGACGTTGGGGACCTGGCCGGGCTGAAATTCTTCCATCGGTAAATTGCCAAACAGCCGCAAATGCGAAGCGGGCGGCCAGCGGTCGAAGAGCGGCCCTTCAATGTCTAACCAGTCACAGGCAATGCCTGGGCCGGTGTACCCCATGGCACGGTTCTCTCCCCGGGTGTG
>DASSFG010000510.1:0-2028 GCA_035694685.1 Pirellulales bacterium | reverse complement strand
GACCACGGCGAGCCGATCTTCTCGTCGTTCAGTTCCGAACAGGTTACGTTCAAGACGCTCGGCGACGACGAGGCCGAGCAGCTCTCCGACTTCGTCGATGCCAAGCTCCACGCCGTTTTGAGGCGGCGCGTCAACTTGGCGGCCGAGCGCCCGCCCCACAACGAGGACTGGCGCCAGATTTATTTCGGCAAGCCGCGCGAATCAGCATGACGGCGGATCGTGGCGTCGATCGACACCCATCTCGTTCGCAAGCAATTGAAGGCGATTGCCGCATCGAGCAAGGCGGTCAAAAAGCTGCTGTACGATGCTCTCGAACGCCTCGAAGAAAATCCGTCGCAGTTTCCAGCGCTCGACGAGTGCCCTGAAGATCTTTTGCGGGAATATCCTGACGCCACATTGCGGAAGGTCTATATCGAACGCGACCCGCATAGCTTTCGGCTAGTAATAATTCATTGGGTCTTTCCAGACGAGGATGGCGAGGATGAAGGGGGCGAGGAGCACGTCGATGTGATTTACGCCTTCCCGCGCAAACGCGGCTATTCAATCGACTGGGAGTGGGTCGCCGAGTTCATGAACGAATCGACCAGCTAAGCCGAATGGCTCCCTGCAGGTCGTTCACCTCCGCCACGGGAGCGGCTACAATTGCCCGACCTGAGCGTCATCTCTGCGCGCGTCGCCCACCCCATGCCCAAGCCCAAACCCGCTGCCGACCAACTCGCGTTTCCCGGCGTCGAGCTCGATCCGCAAGATAAGTTCGATTTCGCCCAACCGGGCGGCCGGAGACGTGCGCGCCAAAGCCAACCCGAGAAAGACGATAGCCACCTGCCGCCCAACCTCGGCCAGCCGGTCGAAGTCGCTGTGCCCGACTTTGCCGATCCGAACCGGCCCAAAACTTGCTTGGAAGTCGATTTTCCGATCGTGCCGATCAATGCGCTCTCCATCTTGGAGGGAAACGCGGGCAAGCCGATCTACCAGATGAGCAAATGGTGGGCGCGCAGGCGAAGCTGCGTGTTTCGCGCGCTGCTCATCGCGGCCGCCATGCAGGCGCCGTTTCGCAAGCATCCCGACGGCTCGCCGGTACTCGATGAAAATGGCCGCCCGCTGCCCGACGACACCGAGGCGGCCAAGGCCGTGTGGGACGTTTATTATGCCAACCATCAGGCGGCCGGCAGCTTCAAGCATCTCAAGGTGCTCGATTGCTTCATGGGCGGCGGCACGACGCTCGTCGAAGGCTCGCGGCTGGGATTCCAGGTGACCGGCGTCGATCTCAATCCCGTCGCCTGGTTCGTCGTCAAGAACGAGCTGGCCTGCACCGACCCGGACGAAGTCAAAAAGTTTTTCGACCAGATGGAAGCCGAGGTGAAACCGCTCATTCAACCCTTTTACGTCACCGAATGCCCGCGTGGCCACCGCGGCACATGGTTCGACGTCGAGACGGGTAAGCCGGTAACGGAGGATGGCCTTCCCAGGCCGTCCAATAATGTCGCCTTTCGCTCCGCGAAAGGGCGCCCTTCCGCCCAGCGGAAGGCGACGGCAGCGGCGACGGCGTTCGACCCCGCCGCCCTGCCGCCGGAAGAGCGCAAGCGATACCGCTACGAGGGGCCGGAGATCATCTACACCTTCTGGGCCAAGCACGGGCCGTGTACCAAGCCGGGCTGCGGGCATCGAACCCCCATTTTTCGCTCGCCGGTGATCGCCGAAAAGAAGCTGGGCGTGAAATTTATTCCGCTGGTCTGCAAGTCGTGCAAGACCGCCTTTCATGCCGAACTCGGCAGTGCCCGCATGGCGCCGGCCGCCGAGCGCGTCGTGCTCGACAACGAGCGGCCATTCAGCGAGCTTTCGCAACCGTTCGCCCGGTTGCTTGCCGAATACGGGCAAGGAAACAAAGACGAGAAGCGGGCCCGCGCGGCGGAGTTGTTCGGCAAGGTCGAGAGCGAGCCCGGGCTGCGCTGCCCGAAGTGCGGCACGTTTGCCGGTCAATACCTGCGCGACGTGCTGAACAACCACCGCCAGGCGGCGACGGCCAAG
>DASSFG010000509.1:0-5324 GCA_035694685.1 Pirellulales bacterium | reverse complement strand
AAACAGATAGAGAAGTGGAAGGCGCGTCAGGAGAGAGCGAAGCGAACGAAGCGCGTTTGAGTGTGACATTCCCCCGGGCAGGAACAGAACCAAGCCCAGGCCGTCATTTCGATTCGTCCAAAGCTCGAAAGTTGCTGAAGCTCGAAGAATTCTTTGCGTCCCCGGCGGCGTAGCCCGTCATCAGTCCTATTTGAACCTTGCCCTCGGCTGTTGGAATGTCGCATTCGCCCAGCGCCTGCCAATCGCTCTTGTCAGTCGTCCGGTACAACCCGCGCGCCTTCCCGCCGACAATCTCCATCCGAAGCCAAATAGCCTTTTCGCTGTAAGCCTTTTCCGCAAAGCCGACCTTTGGCCGGCCGCCGGTTTCCGACACGAGTTGAACGACAACCTTACCAACCTTTTCCTTCATCAGGGCTACATAGTTGTCGTCGTCCGCGTACCAGACCAATCCAGCGTGCTCGAACCCGTTGGTCGGTTCATTCTCGACAAGCACCTCGAACGCGAAGCTTTCGGTTTCCGGTGGCGTTCGTAGCAAGACATTGCGATTGTTGTTCTGTTTCATCCACAGGCTGCCGGTCGATGTTTGGACCAAGAGGCTCCCTTGGTCGAGCCGCCAGCCCTCGGTGTCTTCACGCAACCAGGACCATCCTTTGCCGAGCTCACTCGAAAACGCTTCCGAGAAGACGACTTTTTCCTCGGCAGTCTCGCTTGCTCCGGTAACTCCCGCTGCCAGGGCAACGAGCACGGCCGCTAGTTTTAACTGGTTCATCATTTGCTCCAATTCCTCGGGTTCATCTTTCGGGACAGACTTACCTTATAGTTTGTAAGCAAAGGTCCGTCCACACGTGACGATAACCCCGCGAGCCTGCAGTCGTAGATCGGTAAACGGCCATCCTCAGACGCAGGATTGAGCGTCTTGATTTCGCAGTGATCTGGAAACGCCACCGTGAAACGTGGTCTCCCGCGATATCAATGCTATTATTGCCGATCTTAAGCGATCCAGATCGTCACGCCATCGGACGGCTCGGCGCTTGAACCAGTGTTTCCGTCGCGCGGTTTGGCCCGAAGCCATAGCAACACGACCGGCTCATCGGGCGTCGTCACTTCCGTCCCTTGTAGGCCCGCCTGGATTTCTGAATAACGGTCCGGTTCCAGTATCCATGCAGTGTGCCCTTCCGGAATCTCCAGACCCGACAAGTCGGGCGTATAAACCACGCGAATCTTCCACTGGCCGACGCGGCCCTGACTGATCTTGGCACGTAATGGGATCTTGCTCGTCGGCAAGTCAGAGGCCCTGTACCTCACGGGAAAGCCGTCGGCTGGAACCTTTTCGGAGGCAATGAAGAGCCTCGCCTTTGCTTGCTTGGGAATGAAAAGACGCCAATGCCAACTCCGTGTCTCATACGTCGGAGCCGCAGCGACGTGGAGCTTGTGTTCGAATCGGTCACCACCAAGCGAGGCAAATCCGCTGGATGCGCTTCGAGCCACTCACGGCCCTTGATTCCCGGTGTCCTTGCCAAAATCGAATCGAGCTGACTGCAGAGCATGGCCTTTGCGCGCCGCGTCCGGTCGCGCCTGAAGATACCGAGCAGGCCGGGCTTAGCTTCAACGCCCACGACCCAAACGCTTTCCCAGTGCCAAATGTTGAGCCAGAACCAGATTCCGTGTGCTCGGATGCCGAACGTCCAGCCGTGCCAATCTTCCTCAAGTGGCGCGACGCCAGGTGAAATGCCGTCGAGGGCAAGAAACTTCGCCTCGAGCCATCGCGCACAATCTTCGCCCAAAAACCATTGATCGATCTCGTCGTCGGGTTGCTCGTCACGGAACAAATCCGTGGTGAAGACCACAAAGTCGCGTTCCACGTTCGTAGGATTGATTTGTGGCTCGCCGGCACTCATTCGGCAGTTGTTCGCGCGGATCTTCCTCCACGCGGTTAAATTCCTCAGTCGTGGCGCTCGGCGACTCCGAGGACGGGTTTTGCCATCGAGAACTGCGAAGCGGGGAACCAATGTTCGATAACCTGCCGCCGGCCGACTGGCGTCCACCGTTCGACGCGGTCGTCGTCGTAGAAGATCAGCACGTAGCCCTTTTGAACGATCGTCTTGCCGCCCGACGTTCGACTCGGCTCGACCACGGAGGCCGTGCCATCATCGCGAACCTCACATGTCTCGGCTGACCCCTCAGCGAACTCGACATGCCACTTACCGACCGGCGAACCACGTTCGGGTGCCGCCTGCGACAGCGGAATGGCGGTGGCGGTTTCAATTGCCTCTCGCGTGAATTCGGTGCTCCAAGCCGTGGTCGTCGACGTTTCCTCGGCCGACCAGGCTGGATAATGGCCGAACGCGACCTTGACCGCCTGCCAATCGTCGGCTGGAACCGATACACCAAAGGTCGCGGAGCTGCTGGCCGCAAGTTCGACATCCGCCATTCCAAAGCCGCAGTAGCCCCGTGGGTCAATTTGCCATTGCCCTTCTCGTTTTAGCTCGATCTGGCACAAGGGCGAGATGTGCCCGGCCTTCAACGGCGGGTCGAACGAATCTGCGGTGTAGCCCGTGTAGATGAGCGAGGCGTCGTTTGGATTGGCGACTTCCAACGTCAGCGCGAAGACCTGCAGGTCTCCTAAATTCGCGCGGGCGACGGCGGCGAGCGTGACCTTGGGGGGTCTCACCCTGGCAGGCTTCGGCGAGGGTTCGTCGGCAACGGCAAAGCAGGTGCCGGCAAGGAGCGCCGCGACTAATACGTGAATTCGCAGGCTGGTTTTGGACATTCTTCGCTCCTTGGCACGGTTGAAGTGTGGGCAAATCTAACTTATAGACGCGCCAGGCAGGGTTAAAGTTCCCAAGGCGCCAGATCAAAACGATCATAGCCGCGACACGGCTGAATCGGCAAAGGTTGGTTCGCAACGCGATTCGGAGCGGATATGCTTAACGACGAAGCCGTCGGAGCTTGCCTTTGTCCGCCGAACAACTCATCTTCGAAGCCGTTGCCAACGATGCTGCCGAAGCGGTCGAGTTGCTGATTGAGTTCGGCGCGGACGTACACGCCATCGATGGTGAAAAGCAGCGGTTGACGCCACTGCACGGCCGTGCCGAGCATGGCGACGTCGAAATGGTTGAATTGCTGCTGAAACACGGGGCCGACGTGAATGCGGCGTCGTGCATGAGCACTCCGCTGCACTGCGCCGTCGGAGGGTTCCAGCACGCTCCGCCAGAGCGATGGCGTGACGTCGCAGAGCGATTGCTGGAAGCCGGTGCGGACATCAACGCCGGTTCCGCGGAGAACGGCGACCCCAATTGGACACCCTTGCACCACGCCACCTGGCGAAATCACATCGCGGCAGTGGCGTGGCTCCTGCAACTCGGAGCCGATCGAACGAGGGTCAACAAGTACGGCAGCACTCCTTTGCAAACGGCGCGGTATTTCGGCCACGAGGAAATCGTCAAACTGCTCTCGACGGAATGATTCGCCCAGGCGCATACTGTCGGAAGAGGTGAGCCGCCGCTTGCGGAACAGGAGAGGAACGCAAGAGATAGTAGCCTGCAACTCTGCGATCAGCGAAAGGAGTTCGCCGTGAAGTTCCCACGCGTTGTTATCGTCGCGCTCTTTGTTCTCGCACCGATTGCCGCAGCCGCGCCTAAGGAGCCCCAACCATCGCCCGTGATCGAGAGCTTCGACGTGGGCGGCAATTCGTTGCTCATTCCTGTAACGATCGGCGGGCATTCGCCGGCGTCGACGTTTCTGGTTGACACGGGCGCTTCGCTGACCGTTTTCGACACGTCGTTGAAGCAGTTGCTGATTTCCAGGAACACGATCGAAAAGGTCACGACGCCGCACGGTTCGATCGAGGTGGAGATGTGTGAGCCGCCTCGGCTGCAACTCGGACGATATGCGGTGCGGCCAGACCAGCCAGTCGCCTGCACGAACCTCGCCGCGCTGTCCGGCATCTCGGATGATGACGTTCAAGGAATCATCGGCATGGATCTAGTGTCAAAGCACAATCCTTCATCTCGACTTCGACGAGGGTGCGATGTCGTTTTTGAAGTCGGTGCCCGACACATGGGAGACATTGCTGCCGATCGACGGAACCGCTCAAGTCCCTATGGCGCACGTGGCTTTGCCGGCCGGCAATTCGACGCTGTGCCAAATCGACACCGGGTGCTTGGGGCTCGCCGGGCTGAACCATCAGGTGTTCGACGCCCTTGAATCCCGCGAGATCCTGCTGCCTCTCGGCAAATCCTATGGCATCGACCTTTGCCGCACTGCCGAAGCGCGGACCGCGCTGCTGCCGTCGATCGGTTTTGGGAACTTTCAGAGTCCGCCGGCGGTAGTGGGCGAGCTCGATGGCATGAACCTGCTCGGCTTGCGGTTCTGGTCACGGTTCAACGTGACGTTCGATTTTCCGCAGCGGGCGATGTACCTTCAGCGGAACAGCAACTTTGAACTGGCCGAGGGGGCGGACCGCAGCGGCCTGCACATGTTCCGCCGTCGCGGCGAGTTCATCGTCGATCGCATCGACCAGGGAAGTCCAGCCGACGTAGCGGGCATTGAGCCGCTCGACCATCTGCTGATAGTCGAGAAGCAGCCTGCCGCGACCTTGACCCTGCCATCGCTGCGCAAGTTGTTGTGCGTGCCGGGCAAGAAGTTGCGTTTGACGGTCCGTCGAGGTGAGCGGCAACTCGCCGCCATGTTGGAGCTGGCAGGCGACGTGCAAGGGCCGCCGCCACCTTTCCAGAGAGCACGGAAATGACCTGGCGCGGCCGTTGGCCGCAACTAATAACCAGCCATTTAGCCGGCCGCTAATGCAAAATGCAAAACGAAAAATGGCGCAATCGGATGCGTCATCGTGCGACCGCCGCCAACGTACCATTTTGCGTTTTGCATTTTGACTTGTTCCGCCGGGGTCTGAGCAATTCCGCGAATGAAATCTTCGCGGAGCGCAAAGAAACCAAGGCTTAGTAGTACCGCGTGCGCCGGCAGTGCGCTATGGCGGCTTTGCGTGTCGCGGGCTGGTAGGGCATACTAGGTGCAGCCGTTTAACTTCTGTATCCGGAAATCGAATTCTTCCATGCGCCAGTTCATCGTTGCGATAGCGTTCTTTGTTTGCACTACGCGGCTGCCGGCGGCCGAGCCTTCGATCGAGCCGCGCTGGCTGGCAGACGTCCGACAGGTGACGGACGGCTTTGTGAAGGCCGGCGAAGGCTACTTTTCGCCAGATCAGAAGACGATTATCTTTCAGGCGACGACCGCCGAGTACCCGTTCTACCAGATCTATAAGCAGTCGTTTCTCGGCGGACGCCCACAGCGCGTGAGCACGGGCCGCG
>DASSFG010000508.1:0-8562 GCA_035694685.1 Pirellulales bacterium | reverse complement strand
GCCGAACAGGATCATGCCGTGCGTCGGATTGGCCATCCAGAATGAGTACGCCTGGGCGATAATCGAGTCTTTAGAGTAGAAACCGCTCAAGCCAAAGCCAAACGGCCAGAAACCAAAGATCGGCGGCAGGCCGGCGCCGATGATCGCCAGACAGCCGACGAGCATCGTGTAGCCGGTCCACGGCATTTTCTTCAACAGTCCGCCCATCTTCGGCATTTCATTCGTGTGGCAGGCGTGAATCACCGATCCGGAGCAGAGAAAGAGCAGGCTCTTGAAAAAGGCGTGTGTAATCAGATGGAACAACCCGGCCACCCAGCCGCCGACGCCCAGGGCTAGCATCATGTAACCAAGCTGGCTGATGGTGGAGTACGCCAGCACGCGTTTGATGTCGGTCGCCGTAATGGCGATCGTCGCCGCCAGAAAGAGCGTGATGCCGCCGCAGTAGGCGATCACCAGCCGCGCCTCGGGCGTAAACACCGGATAGAACCGCCCGGCCAGGTAGACGCCTGCCGCCACCATCGTCGCCGAGTGGACGAGAGCGGAGACTGGTGTCGGGCCTTCCATCGCGTCGGGCAGCCACACGTGCAAGGGGAACTGCGCGCTCTTGCCCACGCAGCCGCAGAAAATGCCTACGCCGGCAATCACCAACAACCAGTAACCATAGTGCTGCTCGCGATACGTTGGCAGCCGGGCTTCGATTTCCGACTCGGCCGCCAGTGGATCGGGATTGGTGCGGTGATCGACGGCCACCTCTTGCACCATTTGATAGGCCGCCTCTCGGACCATGCCGTCGGGCACCGTCAGTTCGTAATGGTTCTCGGCATCGCGCACCTGGCTGAAGATTCCGCGCGAGATCGTGCCGTCGCTTGCCTTGACGTCGCCGAAGGCAAACGTGCCCAGCCCGGCCCAGAGGGCCATCAGCCCGATGATCATGCCGAAGTCGCCCACGCGGTTGACGATAAATGCCTTGTTGGCCGCGTTCGAGGCGCTTTTGCGCTCGATGTAGAAGCCGATCAGGAAGTAGGAGCAAATGCCCACCAACTCCCAAAAGACGAACACCATCGCGATGTTGCCGGCATAGACCAGGCCCAACATGCTGAAGCAAAACAGCGACAGGTATTGGAAGAAACGATGAAAGCGGCCATGACGGTGCAAATGGTGGCCGTCGGAAAGCAGCACCTCGTGATCGGTCACGTCGTGCAGCTCATCGTGCATGTAGCCGATGGCATAAAAATGAATGCACGTGGCGATGAGCGTCACCATCGCGAACATGCCCACCGTCAGTGCGTCGATATAGTAGCTGATCGTGACCTTGAGCTTGCCGAACTGGCCGAGCGTGTAGAGGTCGCCCGTGTAGTAATCGGGCAGCTTTGCTCCGTGTGCCGCATGGTCGTCTTCGGCAGGCGCTTGATGTTCGCGTGCGACGTCGATCGCTTCCTCGGGCGCCGCCGCGTGCGCCGGCGAAAGCGGATGCGTGTAGACCCAGGCAGCCAGGCAGCCAGCGGAACAAAGGAAGCCCACGGCAATGGCAAAGGTAGCCAGATACGCTGCGCCGATGCCGTGCTTGCCCATGCGCGGACCAAAGAGCACGATCAGCGTGAAGCTGACCAGCGGCAACAGCCAGGCAATGCCCAGCCAAATCGGCAATGACGCGGCAAGCGATTCGTTCATCGGGCTGTCGACGTCAACCTTTCAGCTCGTCTGCCCGGTCGACGTCGACCGTGGCATGATTGTTGTAGAAGTTCAGCGTAATCGCCAGCGCGACGGCGGCTTCGGCCGCGGCCAGCACGATCACAAACAAGGCGATGAATTGTCCGTCGAGGCCCAGTGCAGTACGGCCATTGGCGCTCAAAAAACTGCTCGAAAGCGCGACGAAATTGACGTTCGCGCCATTCAGCACCAACTCGATGCCCATCAACACGCCCAAAGCGTTGCGCTTGGCCGCCATGCAGACGACGCCGGACACGAACATCACCGCTCCGACGGCCATAAAGTGCGAAACGCCAACCGGATCCGTCAAGGGGTTCATAGCGACTCCAATCTCACGTCGCGACGGCGCTTGGTGCGGGCCAGATACGCCGCTCCCACCAGAACCACCAGCAGATGGACCGATACGATTTCAAAGGGAAGCAGGTAGCTCGACATGCCTTGCTTAACCGCCTCGCGCCCATCTACAAGCTTGTCGACTCGCACACCGAGCAGGCCCATTCCCAAGGGCGTCGATGTCGGCGGCGACTCTGTCGAAGCCGCGTTGACCGATGGGCCACGCCACTCGGGCATGGTAAACGCCGCCGGCACCAACAACGCCAGCAGCGAGCCCCCGAGCACTGCCGCGAGAATCCAGTCACCGCCGCGCGTTTTCATGGAGACGAACGGTCCTTGGGCCGTGAGCATGACGCCAAACACGAGCAAGACCAACGTGCCGCCGACGTAGATCATCAACTGCATCGCGCCTAGGAAGTCGGCGCCCGCCAAGAAGAACAGCCCCGCGGTCGCACCCAGCGAGATCGTCAAATAAAAGGCCATCCGCACGATGTTGGCCGAGAGTACCACCATCACCGCGAACGCGCACGACACCAGCGCAAACAGGTAGAAAAAAAACGAGTGCCAGTTAATTGCTTCCATCGCCGTCGCCTCCGCTCGCCTGCTCTCTGCCTCGGCTCAATGCCGCAATTTGCAATTTGCAATTTGCAATTTGCAATTCGTCTAGCGCCTTAGAGGATGCTACCGCTTCGTTTCCGGACGGCCTGGGAAGGCCATCCTCCAAAACGCGCTTGGCGTACGGCTCACCTGTGAGAAAACCGGGAACGCTGTAGGTCCACCAGATCGCGCCCAGGAACATTACAGCCGCAATCGGCACGCAGTATTTCAAGCAGACCTTCATCACCTGGTCGATCCGCAAGCGCGGCAGCGTCCAGCGGACCCACATCATAAAGGTCACCCAGGCCACACACTTGAACATGAAGTTGAGCATGCCGAGAAAATTCCCGAAATAGCCGGCAAGCGGACCATTCGCATGCTCCAGGCCCAGCCAATGGCTGATCGGCAGCGGCCCGTTCCAGCCGCCGAAAAACAGAATGGCAGCCAGGCCGCTCACGGCGAACATCGAGCCATACTCCGCCATGAAGAAAAAGCTCCAGCGCAGGCCGGAGTACTCTGTATGGAAGCCGGCGACCAGTTCACTCTCCGCCTCCGCCAGATCGAACGGTGCACGGTTTACGCTGGCCGTCGCGCAGGTGAAGTACACCCAGAAGGTGATGAAGGTGAAGGGGTCGTGAAAAATCAGCCAATTGGTAAAGACTCCTTCCTGCATGCGGCCGATTTCCACAAGGTCCATCGTGCCGGTAATCAACACGGGCACCACCACGCACATCCCCATGGGCACTTCGTAGCTCACCACTTGGGCCGCCTCGCGCATGCCGCCAAACAGTGACCACTTCGAGGCCGACGCATAACCGGCCAGAATGACGCCGAAGACTTCCAGCCCCATCACCGCCAGGATGAAAAACACCGCCGCGTTGAGCCTGACGGCCACCCAGCCGTCGCTGAACGGCAAGGCCAGGTAGGCACAAAACGACGCGCAAAAACTGATGTAAGGCGCCAGGCGAAACAGGACCGCATCGGCCCCCTCAGGCATCAGGTCTTCTTTGGTGATCAGCTTCAGGCCATCGGCCAGCGTTTGTAGCCAGCCAAACTTGCCGCCGACACGCGTGGGACCGAGGCGGTCTTGAATGCGACCGGCCACCTTGCGCTCCAACCAGATGAAGACCAGAGCGCCCACCGCTACAACGTGGATCAATAGCACACAGTGCACCACCGCGGCCAGCACATAGGCCAGCCAGAAAGGCACATATTCTGCGAAGAAAAGGGCCACTTTTTGCCTGCGTTTCACCTTTCGGATTCAGAGTTTGTGAAATATGGCACAAAGTCCCTCCCTTTTAAAGCCCCCTGCCGAAACATTTAAGTGACGCACCGTAATGATGGAAGTCCGAAGCGTTAGCGAGTGAAAACAGGACCTTGCCTCGCTGAGGCCTCGGGCTTCCCAGGGCGAGCGACACAGCGTTAGGGCACGCCTAAATCGCCCCCGCCTGATTGACACGACCGCGTAGATCCTTATGATGGCAACTTGGGGGATACTGTCAGGAATTCAACCGAAACGTGAGAGGCAAGTCCCATGGCGAGGGTCGTCAAGTCTTGGCTGGCGGTCGTTCGAGGTAATCCACAACGTTGTCTAGCTTTGGCGGGCATCGTATCGGCCGTCTGCCTGGTTGGTGCAGCCTGCTACCGCAATGCGGCAGCGGCCGAGAAGGACTCGGGCAAAGAGCTCGCCGCAGCCGGCGATACAGAAAAAGGCCTCGACAAAAAAGGCCTCGACAAAAAAGGCCTCGACAAAAAGGACCTCGACAAAAAAGGCCTCGACAGCGGCGAGTTAAGCACCGACGTCTCGTCCAGCGGCACCAGCGATGCCGACATCATCGCTTATATCAATGCCCAGATTCGCAAGGGTTGGAAAGACGCTGAGATCACCGCCTCGCCCGAAGCGACCGACAACGAATGGTGTCGGCGGCTCTTTCTCGACGTACTCGGCCGCATCCCGTCAGTCAACGAACTGCAAGCCTTTCTGGCCGACAAGTCGAAGAACAAGCGCGAAGCGCTCGTGAACCGGCTCCTCGATAGCGACGAATACGTCGAGGAGTATGCCCGCAACTGGATGACCATCTGGACCAACATCCTCATCGGCCGGCCCAAGTCGGACCGCGACGAAGCCCGTGACCTGGTCGACCGCGACGGCATGCAGCAGTACCTCCGCCGCACGTTCTTGACCAACAAGCCGTACGACAAGATGGTGTTCGAGTTGATCAGCGCCACCGGCGCGAACAAGCCCGGCGAAGAGAACTACAACGGCGCGGTCAACTTCGTGCTCGACAACCTGCAAGAGAACGCCACCACGGCCACCGCCAAGACGGCCCGTTATTTTCTCGGTCTGCAGGTGCAGTGCACGCAATGCCACAACCATCCGTTCAACGATTGGAAGCAGGACCAGTTCTGGGGCATGAACGCCTTCTTCCGCCAGACGAAAGCCCTGCGCACCTTCCAGGGACGGGAAATCGTTTCGGTTCGTCTTGAGAACGAAGACTTCCCCGGCGAAGGAGGTGATCCGCGCGAGGCCGAAATCTACTATGAGCTGCGCAACGGCATCTTGCAGGTGGCCTATCCGACGTTTGTCGACGGTACCAAGATCAATAACAGCGGCTACGCCGACGAAGTCAATCGCCGGCTGGAGTTGGCCAAGCTGGTCACCAAGTCGGAGTACCTCGGCAAGTCGATCGTGAATCGCATGTGGGCCCACTTCCTGGGCTACGGCTTTACCAAGCCGATCGACGACCTGGGGCCGCACAACGCCGCCTCCCACCCCGACTTGCTGGAGTATTTGGGCAAGCAGTTCGTCGGCCACGGCCACGATCTGCGGCGGCTGATTCGCTGGGTCGTGTTGAGCGAGCCTTATACCCTGTCGAGCAAGTTTGGCGCGAAGGTCGCAAAGAACAAGCAAGACGATCCGACGTTAGGCAACAAGCCGCTATTCAGCCATTTCTACGTCCGCCAGATGCAGGCGGAGGAGCTGTATGAATCGCTGCTGGTTGCCACGGAGGCCCAAAAGACGCAGGGCAGCTTCCAAGAACAGGAGAAGACCAAAGGTGATTGGTTGCGTCAGTTTACGCTGGCCTTCGGCACCGACGAGGGAGACGAGTCGACGACCTTCAACGGCACCATTCCCCAGACGTTGATGATGATGAATGGCGATCTGATCAAGAAGGCCACCAGCTTGGAAAAAGGAAGCTTCCTTTACAAAATGATCGCCGGCGACATGAAGCCGGGGGCGCGGATCGACCATCTCTACCTGGCGGCGCTGGCTCGCAAGCCGAGCCGGCAAGAATTCTCGATCGCGAATCAACTGCTAGTTGCCCGTGGTGGCAATCCTGCCGCCGCCATGCAAGACGTCTGGTGGGCCGTACTGAATAGCAACGAGTTCATCTTGAACCACTAGCTGCTGCCATTCGTTGGTTTTTCGGACAGGCCGTACGGTGGGACGAGCGAAGCGAGTCGCACCCTACCTCACTTTCGCCATTTGCTTGACGAAATCGGCGTCGAGTTCGTCGAGGTCGCCGAATGCCTGCTGAAACTCGCGCAAGCGTGTGGCGGCGTCGTCTTGCACCAACGGCTGTTTTTCAGCCATGAGCCTGGTATAGGTCATGTATTGCTTGGGCCGTTG
The DNA here is from genome assembly GCA_035694685.1 of Pirellulales bacterium. Taxonomy (GTDB): domain Bacteria; phylum Planctomycetota; class Planctomycetia; order Pirellulales; family JAICIG01; genus DASSFG01. The sequence continues at coordinate 2,291 of DASSFG010000508.1, read as the reverse complement.
GCGCAGCAGAAAGTAGTTGAGGGCCCAAGCCTCCGCGTAAGCGTCATCGGCGCGTTTCGGGTCGCGTAGGCGTTCATGGTTCAAAATCAAGGTGCTCAGAGAATCGGCCGGCCGACCCTTTTGCAGATACTGTCGGAAACGCGCCAGCCGCACCTGATTGACGGCGCCGATGGTGCGCCATCCTTTCGAGTTGCTCAAATCCGGTGCCTCGAAGTAGATGGCCATGCCTTCGCTATACCAGAGCGGAATGTCGGCATAGCGCTGCTGCAAGCCGCAATTGAGCGCAATCTGGTGCGTTGCCTCGTGAATGATGGTGGCCACCGTTCGCTCGGCCTCGGGCCGGGCAAGCATCTGATTGATTTCATTGGGGGTCGAGCGTTTGCTGCTCCGATTGCGCAGCGCCTGTATGCCCGTCAAGTCGTGCATCATGATGCGGTTCGAGGCAAAGCTGTAATAACCGATAATCGCGCCGGCGTTGTCGCCGAGCTCTTTTCCGGCGTAGGCGGCGTAGGAATCGCCGTCGGCAAACACCAGCGCCACGAGCGGAAACTCGGGTTCGTGCAGTTCGAAGTCCTTGCGCGACCAGAAATTGGTAAACGCCTTAAAGAGCCGCTCGAAAAGTGCTCCGCACCACTGCGCGTAGGCCCGCGACGTATTGTGGCAAATCACGTAGTGCTGGGTCGTGTACACCTCGAAGCCGGGCAACTCGCCACGCAACCGCTCGGCCATTTCTTGTGGCGATAGCGGCCGCAACGGTTCGTCGTCGTGCTTGTGACGTACCAGGTCTTCGGGCGGCGCCGTCCACAAGCTGCCGTCGGCCGCTTCGAGCAACATGCCGCCGTCTTCGGCCGTTACCAGTAGCCGTCCGCTGACCGACACCTCCTCACCCTTCTGCCGCACGACCACGTGCTCCACCGCCTGCGCCGCAGACGCAGTGAGCAGGAAGATCAAGAAGGCAAAGGCCGGTCGAGTCATGCCGAACACCCGAGGATGAGAATCGCTCTCTCCTCTATATCTTAACCGGTCCGGGTGACAAAGAGCGCTAGGCTGAGGGGACGGGCGCGGGATTCCAGACGCCAGACGCCTGACGCCGGAGGCCCGTCGCAGCGCCCGCCGCGGCGAAGTCATTGCCCGCGATCGCTGCGGGAATGGAGCTCGCCCCGTTGTGCAAATAAACCCGATTGCGGCCGTTTTTCTTGGCGGCGTAGAGGGCTTCGTCGGCGCGATTGGTTAGCGACTTGCTTCCCTCGCCGGCCAGCGACAAAGCCATGCCGATGCTGGCGGTGATGCACAGCGTCAACCCGCGGTGCTCCAGTGGCACGGAGGCGATTGCCAGGCGCAGCCGCTCGGCGAGCTCGATCGCTTCGCCGGGTTCGCAGGCCGGACACAGCACGGCGAATTCTTCACCGCCGAACCGTGCGGGCAGGCCCGCCTCGGCTACTTGCTGGCGCAGGATGCGCGCCAGCCACTGCAAAGCGGCGTCACCGGTCGGGTGGCCGTGCCGATCGTTGATTTGCTTGAAATGATCGACGTCGATCAGCATCAGCGTCAGCGGCTGCCGTCGATTCGCCCTCTCACGTTCGACGTAGCACTCGATCTGCTCGTCGAACACGCGCCGGTTCGGCAAACCGGTGAGTTGATCGGTGCGGGCCTCGGCCGAGAGGGTATGCGATTTCTGCTTTTCGGCGCCCACTTGTTCGTGCGCTTTTGCCAATTCGGACTGCAAGCTGCGATTCACCTTGAACATGCTCTCGGCCGCCAAGGCCGCCAGCTCGGCATGCTGGCCAACGGTCGGCGATTGCGACGACGGGCCAGGAATGGCCAGAGCCCGCCTGCCGTACACGGCATGCATCAGTGCTGCGCCCAACACGAACGCAAAGAGAGCAACTGCGAGACACGCTGCCATAGCGATTCGATCGAGTCTTCCGGAAAAAAGCCGACAGAAACCGTGCCAATTTGAGAAACTATAGGTTGCATCACGCGCCGCGACACGATTGAAAACCGACGGCATCGCCGGCCCTCATTGTCGGCCCTTATCTCCCGCACAACCGGCAGAATCATTCCGGCTTTGCATCATTGTTGACCGATCAGCAGTTGCGATGCGATAACGGAGCGCAACACTTGTATTCTTTTCCTGCCTTTGAATAGCGCAATCGCCTTTTCCCCCCCGCCGTGCTGAAAAACGTCGCCGACATCTTCCCGCTGACGAGCATGCAGCAAATGATGCTCGTGCGCGCTCTCAGCAATTCGCAAGCGGCCCAGTTCGTTGAACAGCTCAACGCCGCAATCCA
>DASSFG010000507.1:0-2870 GCA_035694685.1 Pirellulales bacterium | reverse complement strand
CGAATGACGAATGACGAAAGAATGACGAAACCCGAATGACGAATGACGACGCTGGGGCGGGAAGCTGGCGCAAGAAAATGCCCAAGAAAGACGGTGAGCTGCGGCTGCTGAAATCAGGCGCGGTCTATGGACCGATGAGCGGCGACGACTTCGAGCGGCTACGCTCGGCCGGCAAAGTCGGCCCCGACGAGCTTGTTTCGCTGCGCGGTGGGGCTTGGATGACGGTTGCTGATTATTTGGGCTCTTCGCCATCGGCGGCCGCAGCCGACGCAACCGCTCCGGCGCGAAACATCTACGCGGCCGCTGCGGCCGCGCTCGATGACAACGATCCCGTGTTGCGCCTGCTAACCGGCAAGCGCATCGTAACGTCGCTTTCGCGCGTGGAAGTGAATCAGCTTCGCCAGTCGGGTCGGATTGACGACGACGATTTAATCTGTGCATTGTACGGTCCCTGGATGCGCGTCGGTGATTTTTTGGCGCCACCGGGCGCAAAACCGCCGGCAACTTTGTTGGAAGAACATGCCGACAAACCCGTGGCCGGCGTGCGCGCCGCTACGTTAGCCGCGCAGCCGGCTCCGCGACCGATCGCGCCGGTCGTCATTCCTGGCCCCACGGTGGCGGTCCCGGTTTCCGCTCCTTCGATCGCGCCGGCGCCTGGTTCGTCGCTGGGTGACGAGTGGTACGTCCGCGTGCGCGGCGTTCATTCCGCGCCGCTCGGCAAGAGGCACGTGAAGGCGCTCTTCGAGGCCAAAGAAATCACTCGCGACAACGTGGCGCGTCACCCCACCTGGCCCGACAATGCCTGGATTGCGATTCACGCCATCCCTCAGCTTGCTGATTGCGTCGCATAAGCGTCCGCTTGCGCCGCTCGTGGTTCATCCGAGGTCACGCTGCTTTGAAGATCATACCACCTGCGGCAAGCAGTTCACGAAATGCCGAGGCGCCCGCACTTGAGAACGCGCCCTGGGCGCGGTAACCTTGAGGGATTTTACAGTGAAGGCTGCGCGGAAGCGGGCTTTCGGGCAATCTTACCAGTGACGGAAAGGGATTTGGGCTGTGCCGCGTCGTGACGATCTACACAAAATTCTGCTGATCGGCTCCGGGCCGATCATCATCGGTCAGGCTTGCGAGTTCGACTACTCCGGCACGCAAGCCTGCAAGGCGCTGCGCGAAGAAGGTTATGAGGTGGTGCTCATCAACTCGAACCCCGCCACCATCATGACCGATCCCGGCACGGCCGATCGCACCTACATCGAGCCGCTCACCTGGGAAATGGTGGCTAAAGTGATCGAGGCCGAGCGGCCCGACGCCTTGCTGCCGACCTTGGGCGGGCAAACCGGCCTCAACCTGGCGATGGAGCTCGACCGGAAGGGCGTGCTGCGACAGTTCGGCGTGGAAATGATCGGTGCCCGGCCCGAAGTCATCGCCAAGGCTGAAGAACGCGAGCAATTCAAAAGGGCGATGGAAAAGATCGGCCTCGAAGTCTGCCGCGGCCGCACCGTGCGCACCATCCAGGAAGCCCGCGAAACGGTGCAGGCCATCGGCCTGCCGTGCGTGGTGCGGCCCAGCTTCACGCTGGGCGGCACGGGCAGCGGTGTGGCCTTCAACCGCGAAGAGTTCGACTTCATGGTCCGCCGCGGCCTCGACTTTTCGCCCATCAGCGAAGTGCTGCTGGAAGAGTCGATCCTGGGCTGGAAAGAATACGAAATGGAGGTGATGCGCGACGTCGACGACAACGTCGTGATCATCTGCTCGATCGAAAACTTCGATCCGATGGGCGTCCACACCGGCGACTCGATCACCGTCGCCCCCGCCCAGACCCTCACCGACAAGGAATACCAGCGGATGCGCGACGCCTCACTGGCCGTGATCCGCGAGATTGGCGTCGAGACCGGCGGCTCGAACATTCAGTTCGCCATCAATCCCAAGAACGGGCGGATGATCGTCATCGAGATGAATCCGCGCGTCAGCCGTTCCAGCGCCTTGGCCTCAAAAGCCACGGGCTTTCCCATCGCCAAGATTGCCGCCAAGCTGGCCGTCGGTTACCGCTTGCACGAGCTGGCCAACGACATCACCCGTGAAACGAAAGCCTGCTTCGAGCCGACCATCGACTATGTGGTGACGAAGGTGCCGCGGTTCGCCTTTGAAAAATTTCCGGAGGCCGATGCCAAGCTGACCACGCAGATGAAGAGCGTCGGCGAGACGATGGCCATCGGCCGCACCTTCAAAGAATCGTTCCAAAAGGCGCTGCGCGGCTTGGAGGTGGGCAGTTTTGGCTTCGGCTGCGACGGCAAGGATCTGTGGGGAACGCCGCAGCAGCCGGCGCGCGAAGAAATCCGTGCCAAGCTGGCGGTGCCCAGCGCCGAACGGGTGTGGTACCTGCGCTACGCCTTCAAAGACGGCATGACCGTCGACGAGGTTCATGAGTTGACGGCGATCGACCCCTGGTTTCTCGATAATCTGAAAGAGATCGTCGAGCTGGAAGATGAGCTGCGCGGCCTGGCGGGCTGGCAGGAAGTTGGCCGCGACGTGCTCAAGAAGGCCAAGCAATTCGGTTTTTCCGACCGGCAATTGGCCACCATCTTCGACGTGCCCGAGGCGACCGTGCGGGCCGATCGCAAGCGGCAGGGAGTGGTGGCCACGTTCAAGTCTGTCGATACCTGCGCGGCGGAGTTCGAAGCCTACACGCCGTACTACTACTCGACCTATGAAGACGAGGATGAAACGCCGGCCAAACCGCGCGGCGGCAAGCGGATCGTGATTCTCGGCGGCGGGCCAAATCGCATCGGGCAAGGGATCGAGTTCGACTATTGCTGTTGCCAGGCGAGCTTTGCCCTGCGCGAGTTGGGCATCGAATCGGTCATGGTCAA
>DASSFG010000506.1:0-10260 GCA_035694685.1 Pirellulales bacterium | reverse complement strand
CAGCGCTCGACGGGGGCAAGCCCCGTCGTGGCGGAATAAAAACAGCGTCACCTCGACCGCGTGGCGGAGGCGAATTTTGCGCAAGCCAAGGTGGGACTCGCTTCGCTCGTCCCACCCTACAAGCCTTGCCATTTGTAACGGACCAACTCACTTTCAAGGCACCGCTCGGTGTCGGCTTGCCAGGCAAGATATCGACGAACCAGGTAGAATGAACAGGGCATACCAAAGATTCGACGATCAACTTTTTGGGAGTGTCCCCATGGAGGTTCTAGTTATGGACAAAGTGCTCGTCGCAGCCAAGATGGAAAACCTGTTTGACCTCTACCAATTTGAAACCGGCTCAATCTCTGCCGAACAGGTACGCTGTGTCGAAGTGACCGATGCCCTCATCGATACGGGAGAAACGATGGTCTCGATGCCCAAGCGGTTCATTGACCAGCTTGGATTAAGGCCGTTTCGCAAGCGGCGTATCCTCACCTCCGCAGGGCCGGGGGAAGCGCAAGTCTACGATGCCGTACGTCTCACTGTCCAAGGCCGGGATTGCACCATCGAGGTGTCAGAACTGCCGGACGAATGCCCGGTGCACATCGGGCTGGTGCCCTTGGGGCTTCTCGACTTCGTCGTCGATCCGGTCGGCCAACGGTTGATCGGCAATCCAGCGCATGGCGGCGAGCAAATGATTGAGCTTTACTAAGCATGTCGTTTTGGCCGAGCGCGCCGTCTGCTCAGTCGCCTGGCCCACGCGCGACCTCCTCCGCCTGCCGCAATACGCGGAGAATGTTGCCGCCGAGGATTTTCTTGATACCGGCTTCGTCGTAGCCACGGTTGAGCAGTTCCTGCGTGACGTTCGGATAGCAGGATACGTCTTCGAGTTGCCGCGGCGACATGCTGATGCCGTCGAAGTCGGAGCCCAGCCCCACGTGGTCGATGCCGGCTACCTTGACGATGTGCTCAATATGATCGACCACCGTGCCGACGTCGCCAGCGTCGATAGGATGAGCGTCGTCCCAGCGTCTGAGCGCGGCTTCAAACTGGATCGGATCGGGGAATTGCTCCTTGAGCTCGCGCCGCGCCTCCAGCAAATTGGCCCGCGCGCGGGCCGATTCGGGCACGATGAAGCCCGAATAAAAGTTCACCATCACGACTCCACCGTTGTCTGTCAGCAATTTCAGCACCTCGTCGGGAACGTTGCGCCGATGCGGCGCTACCGCATAGGCCGACGAATGGGAAGCGATGACCGGAGCGCGCGACACGCGCAGAGCATCATGCATTGTATCGGGCGATACGTGCGAAATATCGACCAGCATGCCGAGCCGATTCATCTCGCGCACGACTTCTTCGCCGAAGGCCGTCAGGCCGCCATGTTTCGCTTCGTCGGTGGCTGAATCAGCCCAGGAGAGCGTATCGCTGTGCGTGAGCGTCATATAACGCGCGCCGAGCTTGTAGAGCTGGCGCAACGCACCGAGCGATTCCTGAATGCTATGCCCTCCCTCGACGCCGATCAGCGAGGCAATCTTTCCCTGGGCATGAATTCGCTCGACGTCGTCGGCCGTGAGGGCCAGCTCGAACGTTTCGGGATAGCGGGCGACGATCTGGTACACCAGGTCAATCTGCTCGAGCGTGTCGCGCAGGGCCGTGCCGGCCTGGCTGGTTTCGGCGGGCACGTACACCGACCAGAACTGCGCCCCGACTCCGCCTTGCCGCAACCGCGGGATATCGGTTTGCAACTTTGGCTGCGGCCGCGCCAGGTCGCACTTGTCGAGCTGGCCGCCAAACTCGTCGCGCAGCTTCCACGGCAAGTCGTTGTGACCGTCGAACACCAGCGCCGAACGATGAATGCGCCGTGCCTGCTCGGAAACGACCACCGGTTTGTGCTGCTTGGCAACGGTGTCGTCGGCCAGGCACAGCGGGCTCATGAGTTGCAATACCGCAAGCAGGCCGCCGCAGACGAAACGACGACTCGGTACAGGCCGCGAGAAGAGGATCCGCCAACTACAGCAACGAACACGCAGCGCAAGCAATCGTCTGAGCAACGGCCCTCGATTCCTCTCCTTGTCTCCTTGTCCCCTTGTCTCCTTGTCGGATCGGTGACAAGCGACGCGCTGACACGCTACCAAGTCAGCCGAAAATGTCAGCGGCGCGCAAACTTCACCGCCGCGGCAGATAACGCCGATTAAAGACTTCGGCGTCGAAAGGATCGACCGGCACATATTCATCGTCGTTCGTCGCGGGTTGCAAGGCACGAGCCGCGGCGGCCTCGCTCGCATCTTCGGCGGGCAGGTGCGCGGGTTCATCCTCCTCAGGCTCGCCGGTTGCAGGCGGCTCGTCAAGAGATGCTTCCGACGCAGCAACGGCTGGGGCCGGCGGCTTCTTCGACCTCTTCTTGGGCTGTGGAAGCGACGCCACCGGCAACGGCTCGCCAGGCTCCTCGTCGGCCATTGCTGGACGACGCTGTCGTGTGGCCTGGTAGACCCACGCTACGAGCTGCCGGTATTGGGTCGCCTCGTTCCCCGAGAAGATCGGTCCCTTGGCCTTGCCGTGGGGGCGAATCGGCTGCGTCAGCAACGGGCTGGCTGCCGGCTGATTGACGTCGATCACTTGCCAAACCGAGTGTAAGTTGCGCTGCGTCAGGCGGCGGTTGGCCGGGCCGGCCAAAGAAAGCCTGAGCAAACGCAGCTTGCCCGGCGATCTCGGGCCGTGGCATCCCGAGGTGGTGCAATTATTCACCAGCAGCGGCTGGATGGTGGTGGTAAACGACTCGATGGCATGCACGGGCAATCCTCGCACCAGCCGATCAAGCTCTTCGTTCGCTGGTCCGCCGTCGACGGCCGCCGCGGGCGAGGCCGTCTCCGTATGGGGCTCCGAAGCCAGCTCGATGCGCCGCTTGAGCAGAACGATGCGCGGGTGATTCGGTTCGATGGCCGAGATGGCGGTCAGTTCGCCGGATGCCTGTTCGATGAGTTTTTGCTGGATGCACCATTCGGCCAGATCGAGGCGTTCTTGTAGTTTGTCCGGATCGAGACGCAGGCGTTTTTCTTCGTACAGCTCGACGAGGCTGCTCGCCACTTTTTCGACTTCGTTCGCCTTGAGCCGGATTTCGCTGCCAGGCTTCGAGACCTGGTAATAATCGCCCGTCCGGGCAATGGTTCCCGAGAGCACTTCGCCGTTTCGCAGCAGCACCACGCCTTGAATCGGCGCCAGCGTGGGTGGCTTGGCCGCAGCGACCTGCGCTATGAGCGTCAAGACGGCGATCGAGACAAGGGCGAGAGATGTGGTGCGCATAACCGGCGGAAGCTAGGCAAAAGGGCGTCACCCGTCAAGACAGATTAGTAGGCACCCCGTTTAGTGGGCACCCAGTGTCTCTATCCACCTCCTTTCTAGTATCGCATCCACCACTTGCCGTCCCGCGTCTGCATGTTCTCGTAGAAAGATTTTCCGTCTAGCGCCGGTTGGTGCCTGATAACGCAGATGTTAGGACACTACCCCTCGCGGAACGCCACGGAGTTACACGTTCAGTATGGATTTAGTTAAACTAAAGCCGGCACGAGCAAATGCCGCACGTCGTTCCAAAAGAAAAAAGAAAGCGGCGATAAATCGCCGCACTCCAAAGAGGAGAAAACTTTGCAACGAAATATGATCGGAGCGTATGGACCATGGGCGGCAGGGTTGGCCGGCGAAGGGCCGGCGAGGCTGTCGTTCTTGAACGACCGGTTTGCCAAGGGCGATTTGGAAGCGTGGCGGAAGCAGGCGCTGGCCAGGTTTGAAGAATGCCTGCTCTCGCCCGACGCCGGCGGCGCGCCGCAGGCCCAGGTACAGCACCAGTTCGAGTACGATGGCTTGCACGTCGAACACCTGACGTGGCAGCTTCCTTACGGTCCGCCCACCGAAGCCGTGTTTCTCAAACCCGCCGGGGCGCGTGGACGTCTGCCCGGTGTGTTGGGGTTGCACGATCACGGCGGCAACAAATACTTCGGCTGGCGGAAGATCGCCCAGCTTTCCGACGACCTTCACCCGATGATGCGCGCGCATCGCGATGGTTACTATGGCGGCGTAAGCTGGGCCAACGAGCTGGCCAAGCGCGGCTATGCGGTGCTGGTTCACGACGCCTTCGCCTTCGCCAGCCGCCGCGTGCGCGCGGGCGACGTGCCGGAGTTTCTGGCCAAGGGCCTCGAGGAGGTCAATCCCGAATCGGAAGGCGAGATCAAAGCCTACAACAAATTCGCCGGCGAACATGAGCACCTGATGGCCAAGAGCTTGTTCTGCGCCGGTACAACCTGGCCGGGCGTGTTTCTGGCGGAAGACCGCCGGGCGCTCGATTATTTGGCCGGCCGCGACGACGTCGACCCACAGCGGCTCGGCTGTGCCGGGCTCTCGGGCGGAGGCCTGCGCACCGTGTATCTGGGTGGCTGCGACCCGCGCCTTGCCTGTGCCTGCTGCGTGGGCATGATGACCACCTGGCGCGACTATCTGCTCAACAAGTGCTACACGCACACCTGGATGATCTACGCCCCCGGCTTGCCGCTCGACCTGGATTATCCCGAAGTGTTGGGCCTGCGCGTGCCGCGGCCGACGCTGGTGCAATTTGACGACGAAGACTCGCTCTTCACGTTGCCCGAAATGAAACGGGCCGATGCGATGCTCTCGCAAATCTTTGCCAAGGCCGGCGCCGCCGATCGTTACCGCGGCTCGTTTTACGGGGGCCCGCACAAGTTCGACCGCGAAATGCAGCGCGAAGCCTTCGAGTGGTTCGACAGGTGGTTGATACGAGGATGAGCTCAGTTATACTGCACGCGGCCAAGAACGACGCTTACTCGGTGGCTGGGGCAGAAGCTGGCCGCGCTCGATGTGGCATTTGGCTAGACGCCCTGCCGGCCAGCGATGCCCCGGTGGTGGCGAAACCGGGGCATCGCCGCGGCGGAACTGTCCTGCAAGAGACCAATCTATTGCGCGGCTCTGCCCCAGCCACCGCAAGTTTTGGCGTGGCCAAACGTCTCACAATCGACCGCGTGCAGTATAACTACCAAACAGGGCCTGGAGGCAAATCGTCGACCACGTTTCAAAGCCGGTAAGATCAGCAAGCAACTCTTCGACAGGACGAAAACCGCAGTCGATGATCTCGTCTTCGCGTGGCCGTACGGCAGGCCGCCCGACGTCGAAGATGTGGACGACGCCCAAGTGAACGCGTCCCACTTCCGTTTCATCGTCGTTGATCAGTCCCACGCAACGTTCGCGGAAGGGCGTGTCGATCACCACTTCCTCGGCGAGCTCGCGCCGCATGCCGGCGCCGTAGGGATCGCCGTCGGCGTCGGCGGCGTCCTCGGCCGAAAGGTGCCCGCCGATGCCCACGCTGCGTTTGCGGTGCAAACGGCCCTCACCCTGCCCTGTTCCTCGGGTATAGGTGAACAAGCTTTCCACGCCGTCAGCCGAAACGTGCCTCAGCAGGCAGTAAGGGATGAGTTGCTTATAGCTGGGATCTTGCTCCATCTCGGGTCGCGGACGAAAGCTGACATGCTCGGGCTTGAGCAACTCATTCAGATAACGTTCGGCATCGCCGCAAAAGCCCTGGAAATGCCCCAGACGATGAAACACTTGGGTGGGTACGACGAGGATTTGCTCGACGGACGAGTCGCTCTTGTTTTTTTGGAGTTTGATCTTCGATTGAGTCGCCATAACCGCGGGCTTAGGGAGAAAGTTGTCTGCCCTCAAACACCGCATGATAGCGACTATCGGCGGTGTCCGACAGACACGCGGAAGTGCTCGTCGCTTAGCCAGATAAGCGGCGCGCTCGGATCCTGGTGTTTTGGTCGGCGATTGGCCGCCGTCACGAAGCGAAAATCTTTTGAAAACGGGCGTCGCGGGTGAGCTCGTCTTCCTTCGTGGGGGTAGCCGAGATCAAGTGGTCGACGACCTGGTCGGCGGTCACACCTTCGCTTTCGGCGGCGAAGTTGATCACCAACCGATGCCGCAGCACCGGCTTGGCCAGCGCCTGGACGTCGTCGGTCGAGACGTACGTGCGGCCGTGTAGCAGGGCCCGCGCCTTGGCGCCGAGGATCAGGTTCTGCACCGCGCGCGGCCCGGCGCCCCACTGAAGCTGGTCAGCGACGAAGTCGGGGATGCCCGTCTCGCCCACGCGCGTTTGCCGCACCAGCGACAGCACGTACCGCACCACGTGATCGGAAATCGGCACCTCGCGCACGATATGCTGAAGCTGAATGATCTCTTCCGCCGTCAGCACCGGCACGACGTGGTCGGTGGAGAGCGCGGTCGTGCGCCGCGCAATCTCAAACTCCTCGTCGAAGGTCGGATAGCGCACGAAGACCTTGAACATGAAGCGATCTTGCTGCGCCTCCGGCAAGGGGTACGTCCCTTCCTGCTCGATCGGGTTCTGTGTGGCCAGCACGAAGAAGGGGTCGGCCAGCTTGTGCCGCACGCGCCCCACGGTAACCTGCCGCTCTTGCATCGCTTCGAGCAGGGCGGCCTGCGTCTTGGGCGGCGTGCGGTTGATTTCGTCGGCCAGAATGACGTTGGCAAACAACGGCCCTTCGAGAAAGCGAAACTCCCGCTGACCGGTCGAGCGGTTCTCCGCCAGAATTTCGGTGCCCGTAATGTCGGCGGGCATCAGGTCGGGCGTGAACTGGATGCGGCTGAACGACAGGTTCAGGCTGCGGGCCAACGTGCTGATCATCAGCGTCTTGGCCAGGCCGGGCACGCCTTCGAGCAGGCAGTGACCGCGGCTGAAGAGCGAAATCAACAGTTCTTCGATGACGTGCCCTTGGCCCACGATCACTTGTGCCAGTTGCGTCAATATTTTTTCGCGCGCGGCGGCTAGCTTGCCGATGGCGATCGACTCTGCGGCATTAAAGTTCTCGGTGCTCATTCGGCGTCGGCTTCCTGGGTGAGTGTGTTTGTCCGGTCCCTTATTGTACTACCACAAATCGCCGGGCATGGGCCGCCATTGCCAACCGTCGAAGTGCTCGACGGCTTGCCACTGCTCTCGCGGCACTGCCTCATAGCTGGCGAACCACCAACTCGGCTTGGAGTTGAGCTTCGCCGCCAGGGAGACGATGTTGCTGGCCACCTTGGGCGGCATTTCACCCTCGCGCTTGAAGTCGTGCCAGGTGTACTTTGCCACCTGCGGAGCGACGCCGATGCGAATGGGCGTGATGCCGATCGTGTGCAACTCGTCGCGCTGTAGCAAGCGAGAAGAACCGTCGGCGCAAGTCAGGTTTTTGGCGGCCATCGGCTCCCACTCTTGATTGGTCGAGAACCAAACGACGGGCCGCGCCTGCCCGCCGGCAAAGGCAGCCGCCGGTTTCACCGCCCGGTCGCGGACGATGCCGGCAAAGAAATCGCGGATGGTGTAATGCCACAGCATAATTCGAAGGGCTTAGGTCTTAGGCTTTAGGTCTTAGGCTTTGGGTTCAGGAGCTAGGAGGTAGGGTTAACGAACACTGAGTGCTACGAACTAAGTCCTAAGTCCTAAGACCTAAGACCTAAGTCCTAAGTCCTAAACTTTCCAGATTCGGTCGCCGCGGGCAGCACGGGCGCGCTTGGCCAGTTTGTCGACGATGGCCGAAAACTCTTTACGAGCGGCGGTCAGCCCTTGCGGCGTCTTAGCACCGGAAGAGCGAACGTAATCGAGCACCACCTGTTCGGCAGCTACGAACTCAGGGGCGATGTCGGCGATTTCGCCGGCCAGGTCAATCGGTATGCTGGTCACGCCGTTGGCGTCGCCGTGCAAGAGGTCGCCCTGTTTGACCATCAGTCCGCCCACGCGAACCGGCATGCCAATGTGCAGAATATGGCAGTAGGCGTGCGAACAAATCGTGGTGCCGGTGAAGACCGGATAGTTCAAGGCGCGAACCTGCTCGAGGTCGCGCCCGCCGCCTGACGTGACGAGACCGACCGAGCCGAAGGCTTTATACGTCGAGCACATGACCTCGCCAAAGGTGGCGGCGACCGAAGGATCGTCCAGATCTTGAAAGACGACCACTGCGGGGCCGGGTAGTTCGGCAAAGCCCGCCACCTGCCGTTCCATGCTGCCGTAGGCGTCGCCGGTTCCCGCCGGTGCGTCGCTACGAAAACAGGCGGTGCTGGCAAAACCGACCATCGGCGGCAGGTGGGAAAAATTGGCCTTAATTCGCCCGTCCATGTAACCGCGATTGCGCGGGCAGAAATCAAACAGTTCGATCACGTTGCAGATGGTCGGCGTGTCGAAACGGGCGAGTTTTTCGAGCGTTGCAGCGGGAAACATGGGCGCGGTCGTCACTGGGTCGGTTCGGTGATGGTCAAGCGAAAAGCCTTACGCACTAAGCGTTATTTACACGAGCAAACCGCATTTTTCAGGCGCTGTCAAGCTCTGCCATAAAACGGCCAATGGGCAGTCAACCGAATTCGTCCTGACGGCGCAGCTTTGGCATCCAAACTGCGTTATGGTGCCTCGTGTTAATTGGGGCCGACTGCTGAAAGGAGGAAACCGCTGTGAAACGATTCGCTTTGTTGACAGCCTTGTTCGCGGCCACGAGCTTTGTGACCGCCGACACATCCTACGGGCAATATTATGCACGTCGTCCTGCTGCACGCGCGGCCGGGGCTGCGATCCGCGGTACCGAACGTGCCGCCGGTGCGGCTGTCCGCGGCACTGAGCGAGTGGCTGGGGCGGCGGCGCGAACGGCTTTGCCGCCCTATGGGCCTGGTTATGGGCCGCGGCCCTATTATGGCCCTCGATACTACGGGCCTCGGCCTTACTATGGCGCTCGCCCGATCGGGCCGGGGGCCTACGTCGGCAGGGCGGTGCGACCCATCTGGTATTAACGCTACGGCGTCGTTTGCCGCAACGAAGAGGTCTGAAATCCGGGCTTAACCCGCCAACCGCGTGATGCGGTTGGTGGGGGCGGCCGCGTCGGCATCGATGGCCCGAAAACGATACTGCATCAGGTAGGCGTCTTCGGGCGTATCCTCGTAGAAATCGCGCAACAGAGACACCGCCCGAAAGCCCTGCTCGCGGAAAAAGAGCTGCGCTGCCAAGTTCGTTTCGCGAACTTCCAGAGCGATCCGAGTGCGGCGCTGGGCGGAGAGCTTGGCGGCTAACTTGCCGATCATCCGCGAGCCGACTTTCTGCCTGCGATGCCGCGGCGAGACGGCAAAGTTGAGCAGGTGCAGCCGCGTCTTGTGCAGTTCGTAAATCATGAACCCCACCACCTCGTCGTCAAGATCAGCCACCATGCCGATGCAATTGCGCTGACGCAGGCAACGGATGAAGTCGTCTTCCGACCAGGGAAACTCAAAGCAGGCGTTTTCGATGCCGAGCACTTCCGGCATGTCACGCCGGATCATCCAGCGGATGTGTACGCGGACGCCTTCAATCTGATCGGAACCCATGCTGGCCTCCTTGCCGCGCGGTGAGCTCAAGTTTTGGTACGATGCGAGGCGGTACACTACCAAATGCTCCCAGGATTGCCAAGACGGAATGGACGTCGGCTTTCGGCCTGGGTTTAATTCCACCACCAGCTCTGGCTGCGGCTTTCGGCGACTTGAGCATGGATGGGCTCCAGCTCGTCGCTCAGCTCGATACGGCCGGCTTCGCCCCAGGTGTTGAGCTCGACTCCGCCCGAAGCGCTGAGAATGTAGAAGTTCGAACCGTGGACGTAGCTGACCTTTGTATCGACCTGCTTGGGCACGTTGAAAGCTTCGGTCGGATAGGCTTCCGCGTCGAGCAGCGCGCCCAGGTCGAGCGACGCTTTGGCCGCCAGGTTCTCTTTAAAGATCAGGGCCGCAATCACAGCCAGATCCATACAGTTGCGCAATTCCCCGAAGATCGGTTCGCGCAACGAAAGCTCGTCGTACTTCTTGGTCATCAAGTCGGCCCATTTCTGCCCCGCGGGGCTTGCCTTACCGGTTTGCGTGCGCTGGCCGCCCGCGCCAAGAAAGTCGTCTTCGCTCATGGCCTTCACGCCTTGCCCGCGTAGTTTCCAGGCCAGCCCTTCCTTGTCGGTGAGCAGCGGCTCATAGTTCGTCGTCAACCACCAGCGCGGCAGCATGTTGGGTTGTGCGGCGGCAGTGCTGCCTTTGATCATCGTCAGGTAGCTCGGCAGGCCCTTGACGGGCGACGGGTCGAAGGCCATGCCCAACCGCTTCATACGGTAATCGGCGGCCAGCAGCACGTGGGCAAAGCGGCTGGTGGGCGGCACGACGTGAAACGAGATTCTCTGCGGACCCATGGCCTTTTCGATCTCGGCGCCCACGGCCTTGGGATCGGAA
>DASSFG010000505.1:0-7623 GCA_035694685.1 Pirellulales bacterium | reverse complement strand
GCAGATCGCGATAGTTCGAGTCGAGCGAGATGGCCCGCGAGAGATATGCCAGCGAACGGTTCTTTTTGCCGGCCAGGCTCCAATAGCAGGCCAGGTTGTAGTGCACGATCGCTTCTTCCGGGCTGACCTCTTCTGCCCGCTCCAGGGCACCAATGGCCAGGTCGAGCCGGCCGATCCGCTTGCGGCACCATCCTAATGCGAGCCAAACGTGAACGTTGCTGGGCAGAAGATCGGCCGCTTCTTCCAGCACGAGCACCGCCTCGGCATGGCGGTCGAGTGAGCGTAACGCCTCGCCCGTCAGATACAGCTTCTGCCCGCGGAAAGTGCCCGGGTCAGCGAGCCGCGCAAGCAGATCCAGGGCCGTCTGGGGCATGCTCAGCTCCAGGTACCCTTCCGCTTCTCTGAGCGTCCGCTGGATGCGGATACGATTACTGGCCGACACGCTTGCTCCCTCCCTGATCATTCACGGCCCAGGGCCGCCTCGTTCTTTAGACTATTCTAAGCATCCTCACGGTTTGCTCAAGAACGCCTTTGGCAAGTCGCAACGCAACCCGCAATGACGCAAGCTTTAACGACGAATCGCAGCTCTAGCCCTTAGACGGCTGTTCCTGTCGCGTCGGCGTAGCGAGCCACTAGCGACCTGGCCGGAGCCGCGATTTTCAGAACCGGGGCAAATTCCGTGAACTCAGCGTCAACGTGTGCCAAGAATTCGGAAATCGGCGCTCCCGCAGTCACCAGCCGTTGAAAGCCGCTCTCAAATTGAGCGACCTCCGGCCAATCTTCATCATTCACGCTCGGCAACAGCGACGACAGTGCGACGGCGAGTTGGCCTGGCTCACTTCTGCCGCACGCCAGTAGTTCGTCGATTTCGACGTGCCGCTCGACGAGCGAGGCGAACTCCTCCGGCAAGTTCCACTGGCGTGCCATCTGCGCCGCCGCGGCGGCGTGCGTCCAGCCAAAACGCTCGCGTTCGAGCTGCGAAAGACGCCGCTGGCCCCCCTTTCGCCGCTCGAGCAACGAGGCGTATTCGAACGAAAGTTCTTTCGCCAGCAGCGGCACCGCCATGTCTTGCAACAGGGCCGCGGCAAAGGGCTCTTCCGCCTCACGCAGGCCGAGCAACCTGGCAAACATCCTGGCAAACAGGGCCCGGCGGAGCGAATCTTGCCAGAGGTTCCGCAGGTCGAACGGCCCGCACTTGGGGTTTGGCATCAGGCTGAAAACCGCACTCCAGAGCGCGAAATTCTTGATCGTGCGTATGCCGACCATCGTGATTGCCAGCTTGACGCTCGATATTTCTCTGGCGAAGCCGAAGTACGACGAATTGACGAATTTCAGCACCTGACCGGCCAGGCCGGGATCGGCTTCGATTGGCAGTGCAAACTCGGCTGGCCCGTTTTTCTGCTCGTGCGACAACTCCAGCAACCGCAAGGCACTTTGGGGCAATGCCGGAAGCTGGGCGCCGGACAACACCTGGCTTAAATCAACGGGCGATTCGATGGCAATCGACGACATTGGACCTTGTTCCGGTTCATCATGGCTGCACTGCCGGCATCCACCGCCGGCAAGGAAACGTGGCGGCGACGGCAACGGCTCCGCCGCAATCGTAGGACGTTGCGCAGCAACTGGCAAACCAGGCGGACAGCGGCGTCGGGAAGTTGGAAAAATCGTTACAGTCGGCGCCTCAATTCCGCCGAAAACCGATTGCGCGTCCATGATGCTCGTTTCCGCGTCTCCATGCCATGTCGTTTCGTAACACTGTCAACCAACCCACTGCGGCCGAACTCGCCGCCGAAGCCCTCGACTTGTGCCAATTGGAGGAAAAACTGAGCCACGTGCGTCGCCTGCTCGACGACACGAACGACGCCAGCGGTAACGAGGAACCGCCGTCGCCGACGCTCGACCGCGCGGCCTGGTGGATGACCAAGATGACCATCGCAGCCGGCACTTGCAGCTCGATTCTGATCGCATGGTCGTTGTTGCGCTCCCGGCAAGACCTACTCGCTCCCGCCGTTTCCATCGGCGTCTTGGGTTGTTTGGCATGGTTTGCGGGTTGGTGTTTCTCGCAGACCGGCCGGGCAGCGTCCTAGCGCTCTGTCAGCCGTGACGGGCCAGCGCGGTGGCTGGGGCAGAAGCTGGCCGGGGCAGATGTCGCTCCTACCACAACGCGCTGCCGGCCAGCGATGCCCCGGTGGTCGCGCTGCCGGGGCATCGCCGCGACGGAGCGGATTGCGGCGGGGTTGCGCGCTAGAACGCGGCTTTGCCCCAGCCACCACATATATATCCGTCAATCGACGAATGATACAGCATTAGGGGAAACGAGCCCTTCCCTCGTTCACGGTTCGGGCTTCCAGGGACGGCTCTTGCGAACCAGCCGTTGACTCTCATAATACGGGTCAATGCTTACGACCCCATTCAGGCGGCATTCGTCTTCGCGATAACACCATGAACCAGGCTCTTCGCAGCTACATTGCTGAGTTTCTCGGCACCTTTACGCTTGTCTTTGTGGGCACCGCCGTGGCCACCTTGCAAGGCATGTACGATCATGGCCCGATCGGCCCGGTCGAAATCTCGCTGGCCTTCGGCTTCACGCTGATGTTGCTGGTTTGGGTGCTCGGACCGGTGTCGGGTTGCCACATCAACCCGGCCGTCACGTTGCCGATGGCGATGTCGGGCAGATTTCCGTGGTCGCGCGTGCCCGGCTATTTCATTGCGCAGTTCGTGGGTGCGACTGCCGCCAGCGGCGTGCTGCTGTTCCTGCTCAAGGGCTTGAACGAATACAAGCCCGAATTGCACCATTTGGGCGCCAATGGCAATCCCAAGGGCATGACGATCGGCTCGCTTTTCGGTTTTGAATTGGTGCTCACCGCACTGTTTTTGATGACGATTTTCTCGACCACACGCAAAGACGCCATTCGCGGATTCGAGGGCTGGGCGATCGGAGGGTTTCTCTTAGTCGCCCATCTGATCGGCGCCCAATTGGGCGACTCTTCGTTGAATCCCGCCCGCAGCTTCGGGCCGGCCGTGTTCGAAGGCGGCGATGCCTTGAGCGTATTGTGGGTGTTTATCGTCGCCCCCTTCATCGGCGGCATCGTCGGCTGGCGATTGTTCGCTTTGATTCACGACGAGTGAACGGCCTGGACCCACGCTCCCTTCGTTTAACCGGCCGCCAACGGCGGCGCGCGGGCGTTGCCTGTAGGTCAGGCTTTCCAGCCTGACGCCGCCAGGTTTGACAGCCTGACCTACGCCTCACTATCGCCCGCGTATATTGTAGTGTAAGCGCCCCACCGGCTCGCCGGCTTCTCGGATAGGCTCCCACTACTGCAACTGTGAGAATTTGATTAGCGCCCTTGGCGTTGCTGCCGGGCCTTTATGATAATGGCGGCATGTTACACGAGAAAAAAGTCGTCGTCGTGCTGCCGGCCTACAAGGCCGCCCGCACGCTCAACCAGACCTACGCGGAGATTCCGCTCGACATCGTCGACGAGTTGGTGTTGGTCGACGATGCCAGCACCGACGAAACGAGCGAACTGGCCCGCGATCTGGGCATGCACGTCTTCGTTCACCAGCAGAACCTGGGCTATGGTGCCAATCAAAAAACCTGCTATCGCGAGGCGCTTAACCTCGACGCCGACATCGTCGTCATGCTGCACCCCGACTACCAGTACGATCCGCGGCTGATTTCCGCGATGGCGGGCATGGTCGCCTCCGGCATTTACGACGTCGTCTTAGGTTCGCGCATTCTGGGCGGCACGGCCTTGCGTGGCGGCATGCCGTTCTACAAGTACGTTTTCAACCGGATGCTCACTCTCTTTCAGAACCTGCTGGTGGGCGCCAAGCTCTCCGAATATCACACGGGCTATCGCGCGTTCTCCCGAAAAGTGCTCACCACACTGCCGCTCTTGTCCAACTCCGACGATTTCGTGTTCGACAACCAGATGCTCACGCAGGCCATCGCCTTCGGCTTCAACGTGGGCGAAGTAAGCTGCCCGACCAAGTATTTTGCGGAAGCCAGCTCCATCAGCTTCCGCCGCTCGGTCACCTACGGGCTAGGCGTGTTAAAAACGAGCCTCGCCTATCGCCTCTGGAAATGGGGCCTTTTAAAAAGCCGCCTTTTCACCAGCAGCCCCACCTCTCGCCTGCACCTCGACTACTACCGCAGCGACCGCTCGCCGCGCAGCGCCGATGCCGTGCACGAAGTCGTGCTGAACCCGGCCGCCGAAAAGGCGTCTCAGCGCAGCGCACAGCAAGCTGCCGTCGCCAGCGCGAGGTAGGCGGGCGTGAGCGAGGCCCCTGGCCATTAACAAACGTGCCTGTAGGGAACGCCCTCTGTGGATTCCGTTCGGGGTTGCTGGCCAATCGACCGTCGCCCCCATAGGTTGCTGTCGAGTCGCGTTGCCGAGTGCTGCATCGCCGACATCGTTTAACCGCAGGGCCAGCGGCCCGCGAGAACGCCGTCAAGGTACCGCGCCGTGCTTCTCTGATGCCCTCATTGCTCTTGCCAGGTCAAAAGCGAAGCACCCATCACCTCGTGTGTTTCTCGTTCCTCCGGCGTGCAAAGCGTATAGAGCGACATTTGCTTCTGCTGGTCGAGCATGACGTACACCACCCTCTCTCTCACCTCGGTGCGATCGGGGTTTCGCAGGCGGTACCGCCCCGAAAAGGAGGTGCGGATGCAAGAATGACCATTTAAGGTGCCAATTTCGCCATTGCTGTGAGACAAGCCCGTGAACTTCGATTGATGGCCCAACCATTCAAAGAACCGATCAAGGGCTTCGTTAAGCCCTCCTTTGAGTGGATCGTTCTCGGGAAAAGTGTAGATCGTGCAATAAAGCTCTGCCTTATCACCGAGAGGGCCGCGCCACATCAAGCCCGTGAAATGGCCGCCGTAGCGAGGCATCCACGGCGGGGTCGGGCAAGACCATCAGCGCAGTGAATTCCTCAGGTAAGCGTAACGAAAAGTGATCGACTCCCTTGGGCTCCCGAAGTTGCAGCAGCAACGAAGCGTCTGCCTGCCAGGCAAGGTTCGCGCTATGCGACGCGCCCGCGGCCGGTTGATTGGCGAATGTTTGCAGCAGGCTCCTGGCCGCGATTGCCACCGATACGACCATCAAGAGACCGGCACAAGCGAGCAGTCCGCGCACGACTGTCCTAGATACGCGACGTCTTGGCTTGCGGTGCCTCGGCTGCGGTTCGACCTGAGAAGTTGGCTTGTCAGCGGTGGATCTGGTCGCCGTCCCAGTGGCGGAAGCTCGGCGAGCAACGACTCAACTAAACCCGCCAAAGGTTGAAATCGCTCATCGAGTTCTTTGGCAGTGAATGCCTGGTCGCAGCAGGGGCAAAGCACCTGTTCTCTAGCCTGATCGTCATCGATCCCGCACTCTTGACCGCAATGTTCGCAGCGCGTTTGCATAGCCTGTCGCCCTGCCGCCGATAGGAGCGTGTATTTCACTTGCCGAGAGTGAGACGAAGTATAACGCGCGTTTTGCCGGCAACCCAGTGTTGGTCACACCGGCGCGGGAACAGAATATTAGGAAACGATGAGCGGCCTTCCCTGACAGTGAAGCGGATCCGATAATCTGGTTTTGTTGCGAATCAGAAGGCGGAACTATATTGCACATGAGCACTGTGAGCGAGCACCATGCAGACGCTCGAACCATCGAGGATGGATTGTCTGAATATAGGGAGCTTTGCTGGCTGGCGATCGCGGGAGCGATTTTGGGCGCCGTCAGCATCCTTGCGCTAAATCATCCGGCATTTTGGATCCTGCCGCTCGTCGCCACCTACGTCAATTGGCGGGCGCTGCGCAGCATTCACGAGCAGCCGGAGGCATTGAAGGGGCGCGCAACGGCCCTGGTCGGGCTGGGCCTTGCTCTTATCTTCGCCATCTCCGCCCCTGTCTTATCACTCGGCCAACGTTCGGCAAATCGTCGCCAGGCGATCGACGTTGCGCGCGGCTGGTTCGAGGCCCTTCGCGACAATCGTCCCGACGTGGCCCATCAATGGACGATGCCGCGCTGGATGAGGGTCCACGAGGGCGAGTATCTTCCCAGCCACTACGCCAACGTCTCGGGTAAACGGGCGATGGAGCGTTTTCTCGTTCAGCCGACCGTTCGCATCCTGCTGAAGGTGGGAAAACGGTCGCATGTCCGTTATTACGGCAACGTATCGCGTGAGATGCTGGACGAGACGATCAAGATTGTGGACGTGTATGCCGTGACGGTCGGCGAAGGGGCCGACCGAGTTTCCTTTTTTATACAATTGACGATTACGGCCCGGCTTGACGCGGTATCGAAGCAATGGAGCTGGGAACTGACAAATTCCGAGTTCCTGCGCAAATTGCCGCCCTCACAGCTTTTTAACGACGCACACACCGTGCGCTAGCAATGGGGTAGTACCTTTCGGACTGTTTTGCTTTTTGTGTCAGGTCAGTTTCTTGCGAGAGCGACGTGTCTGAACCATCGCCATCAAAGAAACCAAACACCGCTCGTCCACCGGATCCGGGGCCAAAAGGGCAGAGCCTGTCGCCGACCGGCGAAAAGAGCGGCTACAAATACCTGCCGATCGTGTGCCCCAATTGCGGCTTTCAGGGCAAGGTAAACATCGCGCGGCTCGACCAGACGTTTCACTGCAAGGAGTGCGGTCAGGTGTTTCACGTGACGCGCCACGGCGCGGTGGCCGGAGAACGCCCGGCCGACGCACCGGCGGTCGACGATCTCAGTCCGCCCGTCGAAGAGGAGCCAACTTGGCTCGAGCGCACCTTCGCCGGGCTGCCACCGTGGGCAAAGTGGGTGGCCCTCGGTGCCGTGCTGCTGGTGGTGGCCTACCTTGGCGCTCGGCTTCTGGAACCGTCGGAGCCGCTGCCGCGCGATCTGGAGGCCCGCGCCGCCCTTGCGGCAAAATCGTTCGCCGCCGGCGATTGGAGCACGATGAAACGCATGGCCAAACCGGGCACCGCCCGCGACCTGGGCGCCTGGTACGACGCCAACCGGCCGGACGAATGGAGCGGACTTTCCGCCGAACAAATCAATTCCAAGATCGCCAGCCCCAAAAAGGTGCTCAAACGCTACGAAAAGCAAACACCCATCCTAAATGCCGAGACGAGCGTTGAATTCGTGGCGAGCGGGCAGCAGAGCGTGACCATTCCCTTTTTCTGGGACGAAACCGTGACGGAAGAGTGGTGGCTCGACGGCGAGCGAATGCTAAAAGAGTCGAAGCCCAAAAAGGGCGCTTCGGCCAGGCAAGAGCAGGGCCAAGAACGGGGAGCCGCGGAGGATGAAGATTCGCAATAGCCTCGCTCAAGGCTGCGACGATCCGCTCAGGGCCGAGACGCCGGGATTAATCTGTTGCGCTTGCAGGTAGTGCCGTGCTGCCTCATCTACCAAGCCCTGCTCCTTGAGGAGCAAGCTCAGCAAGAGATGGGCCCTCCAGTACAACGGATCGAGGGCGATGACCTGGCGCAATTGATCGACCGCTTCCTTCTTTCGCCCCTCGGTTCTTAAGAGCGACGCATAGTTGTATTTGGCCTCGGGGTTCTTCGGGGCAAGTCGCAACGCCTCCTCGATCTCTTGAAGTGCAGGCCCTTCTCGCCCTAGATGCCAAAGTGCAATGCCCAAGTTGAGGTGT
>DASSFG010000504.1:0-8806 GCA_035694685.1 Pirellulales bacterium | reverse complement strand
TGCACGCTAGTCTACCCGGCTCGCATGCCGCCGGCAAAAAATCTGCCACGCAAAGTAAACCAATCCCGCGGATCGCAAAACTATTGCGGTCGCAACCATTCGTCGTAGAATAGTCGTAGAATAATGGAACGTTGCCTTGCGTTCCCGCCTCAACCGCCTACCAGGAGCCCGCCATGTCACGCTCGACTCGCCGTAAGTTTTTGAAAACGTCGGTCGCCGCCGGTGTTGTTACACTCGCCGGCACCAAGTCGTCGGGCAAGGTGCTCGGAGCCAACGACGCCATTCGCGTAGGCATCGCCGGACTGAACGGACGGGGCGACAGTCACTTGAAGGAGCTGGCTCGCATCAACGGCGTCGAGATCACCTGTCTGATCGACCCGGACCAACACGTTCTCGAGCGCCAGGCGAAACAGGCTGAGTCACTTACGGGCCGCCGGCCAAAAACCATCAAAGACATCCGCCAGGCACTCGACGATCAACAGCTCGACGTGGTGACCGTCGCCACGCCCAACCACTGGCACACGCTGATCACCGTGTGGGCATGCCAGGCCGGCAAGGACGTCTACGTCGAAAAGCCGTGTAGCCATAACGTGCGCGAAGGCCGCATCGCCGTCGATACCGCCCGCAAAAATAACCGCATCGTGCAGCACGGCACCCAAAGCCGCAGCGATATCGCCTGGGCAGGGGCCGTCGACTTCGTCAAGTCGGGCAAGGCCGGCAAATTGCAAGTGGCCCGCGGACTGGTCTACAAGCCACGCAAGAGCATCGGCTTTCAGAAGCCCGAAACGCCGCCTGAGTATCTCGACTTTAACCTCTGGCTCGGACCCGCGCCCGAGCAGCCCTACCATAAGAACCTGGTGCCTTACAACTGGCACTGGTTCTGGGACACGGGCAACGGCGATATCGGCAACCAGGGCGTACACCAGATGGACATCGCCCGCTGGGGCCTGGGCGGCACGCTGCCCAAGAGCGTGATCGGCCTCGGCGGCCGTTTCGGCTACGAAGACCAGGGACAGACCGCCAACACGCAAATCGCCGTGTTTGACTACGGCGACGCTCAGCTCATCTTCGAGGTGCGCGGTCTGCCGACCGACAACTATCCGCACACCGGCGGCGGCAGCGACAACGTTTTCCATTGCGAGGGAGGGCTCGTCACCCGCAGCCATTTTTATCCCAAGGGAAGCGACCAGGGCGAGCCCATCCCCAGTGCTCCGGTCGGCCCAGGCGGTGGGCACTTTGCCAATTTCATCACCGCCGTGCGCAGCCGCAGCCAGTCGGAGCTGAATGCCGACATTTTGGAAGGGCACTATTCGTCGGCCCTCTGCCACTTGGCCAACATCTCGTACCGGCTAGGCGAGAAAGTACCTTTCAACCCGCAGACCAAGGCCTTTGGCGACAACAAAGACGCCTATGAGACGTTGGCCCGCATGGAAGAACACCTCACCAAGAACGGACTGAACCTCGACGGCGAAAAATACTTGCTCGGCCGGCAACTCGCCCTCGACATCCAGCGGGAAGTCTTCGTCGGCGACGAGGAAGCCAACCGTATGCTATCGCGCGAGTACCGTGCGCCGTTCGTCGTGCCCGACAAGGTGGCCTGAGCTTTGCGCCCCACGACCGCGTCGCCGCATGACTTCGCTTAAGGCCCATTTTTTGCCGGCGCTGACGACGCCTGAAGCGCTGGTGGGCACGGCGGTGGTTGTCATCGACGTGCTGCGCGCGACGACCGTCATTCCGCATGCATTGGCCGCCGGCGCGCAGGCGGTCATTCCTTGCCTGGAGGTCGAAGACGCACTTCAAGCGGCGGCCGGGTTGCCGGCCGGCCAGGCGGTGCTGGGTGGCGAACGCCTCGGCTTGAAGATCGAGGGCTTCGACCTGGGCAACTCACCCGACGAGTACACGCAGCAAGCGGTTGGCGGCAAGACGCTCGTCTTCACCACTACCAACGGCACGCGCGCCATGATGCACTGCCGGCAAGCGCAACGCGCGTTGATGGGCTCGTTTGTCAACGCCTCGGCAATCATCGAGGCGTTGGCGGCTGAGCGGGACGTGCGGTTGCTATGCGCCGGCACGCGCGGCGAAGTCACCCGCGAAGACGTCTTGTTCGCCGGTTTCGTCGCCGACTCACTGCTGCGACGACTTGGAGATGGTGCCGCGGCGGCCGAAATCAATGACCAGCTCTTGATTGCCCGCGACTGTTGGCAGGCGTTCCTCGCCGCTGATCCTGGAGCAGATCGCGTTGCCAGCCTGGCATCGACTTTGCGTTCGACGCAAGGCGGCCGGAACCTGCAGCGGATCGGTCTCGAACACGACATCGACGTCGCCGCCCGCATCGACCGCTTCGCAATCCTGCCTCGGCTTGAGTTAAGCGAATGGAAAATCGTGATGTAGGTTGGCATAAGCGAGCTCTAGGAGCGCCGGCCCACCAAAGGTGATGTCGCGTGTGAGGATGTTTCCGATTGCCCGTCGTTTAACCGGCCGCCAACGGCGCCCGTGGGGGCCGAACCTTGCGACGCGCGTTAATCCATGCATGGCTCGGTGGCACATGGCGCGGCCGTTGGCCGGAACCAATAACCAGCCGTTTAGCTGGCCGCTAATGCAAAATGCAAAACGAAAAATGGCGCAAGCGGATGCGCCGTCGTGCCATTTTGCATTTTGCGTTTTGCATTTTGACTTGTTCCGCCGGGGTCTGAGCAATTCCGCTGCATGAAATCTTCACGGGGCGCAAAGAAACCAGGGCTTAGTAGCCGCGATGTTGCGCCCGCGCGGGCCGCTGGCCCTGCGGTTAAACGATCGGGCTGGTTGCCGTCGTTTACCATCTGCTTGCCTTCTTCGCAGCCAGGCCGACAATGAAGGTAAGGCCCATTAGGGCCGCATGTCTTCATTTTTCGTCGTTCTGGTCGTTTCGAGCTTCTTTCTTGACTATCGGCGCGCTGCTGGTTGACGGTTGCCTCGACAGGCCCATCTCGGGTCTGTAGACATCGCTATCTTCTATCTTTCGTCACCGCGCGACCGGCGCTTGCCGAGCAACCACGTGAGGTGACGTATGCACTCTGAACCCTCCGGCTCCCCGTTTGCCCCTTCGGGCGCCTCGCCGCCGGCCCCGCCGCTGGGCTGCGCGCCCGTCGGCGCGCACAATCTAGTGCGCTTTCTTTACAACCACAACCCGTTCTACGTGGTCAGCGCCGCGCTCGTCCTATACGGCTTGCGCGTTTCCTTCCTGGGCGGCGATGCGTTTCAGACACGGGCCTTGATGATCGGCCTGATGAGTTACGTGCTCTTGTTGGCCGGCACCGCCTGGCTCATCATCCGCTTGGGCAATGTTTGGGACGATGCGCGCACGATCCTGCTGGTGATTGTGCTGTTGTTCGTGGCCATCTCGGTGGCCTGCGATCTTTCGCTGGCCAACTTCGATACCGGTAGCTCACGCGACTGGCGATTGGCCTTCGAAAACGTCGTGGGGAGCTACCTGTTCGCCTTGGCCGTGAGCGAAGCACTGCTGCTCGGACTGGGCATCCGGCTACGGTTTTGGTTTCGCTTGTCGTACCACCTCTTTTTGGCGCTGTTTTTCCTTTATCCATTGGCCGTGCTGCCGCTGCTGGTCGAGTCGTGGAACAAGCTGCTGCCGTGGGCGTTGTTCGGTTTTTCGCCGGCGGCGGCGGTGGCCGTTCTGACGCTCTTACCCGCCGTAAGGCGCGGCCCGCGGTACGTCGAGGACAGCGGCACTCCCTGGCGGTGGCCGCTGTTTCCCTGGTCGCTGTTCGTCATTCTGGCAGTGGCCGCGGGTCTGCGGCATTATTATCTTTGTCTCTCGTTTCATACGGTGCCCGGCCTGGCGAGCCTGTTCCGCCCTTATTTTCTCGTGCCGCCGTTGTTGGCCGTCGACCTGCTGCTGTTGGAATCGGCGCTCGCTTCGGGCAAGCGGCTGACGCGCGTGGTGGCCCTGGCCCTGCCTCCGCTGTTGATTGGCCTGGCCGCCTGGCACCCGGCAGTCACCTTCTGGCAACGAGAATTCCTGGAACAATTCAGCTCGCTCTTGCAGGGCGAGCCGATGTTCGTCACGCTGGCGGCCACGATCTTGCTCTATGCGGTCGCGGCAGCACGACGTTTGCCCGGCGCGTCGGATTGTCTGGCATTGTCAGTCGGCGCGCTGGCGGTGCTTCGGCCGGTGCCCGCCTGGAGCGACCTGGCGCAGCCGGACGCGTTGCCGGTGGCCGTAAGTGCAATGATCATCTTCTTGCCAGTGCTGATGCGGCGCAACACTCCGCGAGCATTCGCCGCGTCGTGCCTGATGCTGGCCGCGCTGACGATCGCCAATCGCCAGGTCTGGATCGATGAAGGCTCTGGCGTCGTGCCTTGGCATCTCTTGCTGGCCTTGGTGATGGTGACCGGGAGCGTGCCGAACGATCGCTTCGCCAAGGTCGTCCAAGAGCTGGGTGCCGCGATGCTCGTCATTGCGGCCTTTGGCTGGTCGGCATGGGTTCCCGAATTCGAGCGGACCATGGGCAAGCTATCAGCGACCTTCTTGCTGCTGGCGGTTTATCCTTTGGCCCTGGCCCTGTTGGCCGCCGCCTACGGCCGGTATGCAAGGAACCGACGCTACGATAGCGCCGCGGTGGTCGATCTGGTTTTATGGTCCATCGTCGTTGGCCCGCGCGTTTACACGCTGGCGCGGCAATTCCTCGCAGGGCTCGATTACTTGCTCTTGGGCGGCTTGTCGTTCCTGCTAGCCGCGGTCACCAGTCTCTTGAAGACCGGACGGCCGCAACGCTGGTGGGCCCGTCATCGCTCGGCATAATGGAACCCACGAATCAGGCCGGCTTACGACTCCGCCTCACCACCGAACGTGCGTTGGCCTGTTTTCGCAGGGCGGGCGGCTGGATCGGCGGCGCCGTGACCACAGCCGGCTAATCGAGATAGATAAACTCGTTCAAGTTGAGCACCAGCAGCGCGTAATAGTCGAGCGCCCGCTGGCGATCGAGCCCGTTCTCTAGCTCGAGCCTCTCGATGAGAGTCACGCCTCTGGAAACGCTGGCGTCGTCGGGCGGGCGCGCGAGCGCTAGCCGCAAGGCCAGTCGTACCTGGCAGGCGCGGTCGTCGCCGGCTTCACGCCGTAGCCGTTCGGCAAACTCGTGGGCTTGCTTGTGCAAGAACTCGCCGTTCAGCATGCCTAGGGCCTGGGCCGGCTGAGTGGTGACGAAGCGGGCCTCGCAGGGACCGTCGGTGTCGGGGAAATCGAAATCGGCCAAGAGCGGCGTAATCAACGACCGCTTCACATGGATGTAAATGCTACGTCGCGCCTGCTCGCTCGGCCTCGAATTGCCCCACCCCTTGCCCGGCGCCGATTGAGTCGCCATCACCTCGGCCGACAACGTCGGGTAATAACTCGGACCATAAAGCTGCTCGTTCAACTTGCCGGTAACCGCGTGGATCGAATCGCGAACCTCTTCGGCGCTCAGCCGCCGCATATTGAACCGCCAAAAGAGGTCGTTGCCAGGATCCTTTTCCAGTCGTTCACTCGCTTTGTCGTCAGCCTGCGACGACATTTGATAAGCGCTCGTGAGCATGATCATCCGGTGCAACGATTTCATCTGCCAGCCGCCGGCGACGAACTCGCTGGCCAGCCAATCGAGCAACTCGGGATGGGTGGGGCGATCGCCCAGATAGCCAAAGTTGTTCGGCGAGCGGACGATGCCGCGACCGAAATGATGCTGCCAGAGGCGGTTGACCATGACGCGGGCCGTCAGCCGATTGTCTGAGGACGCAATCCAATCGGCCAGCACGCTCCGCCGCCCTGAGGTGCCACGATCGGGAGTCGGCGAGGGAATCACCGGTTGGTTCGAAGCGATGATCGCGGGAAAGCCCGGCTCGACCTTCGCACCCGGCACGTGGGCGTTGCCGCGCGATAGCACGAACGTTTCCGGCGGCGCGAAATTTTCGGTCACGCACAAAGCATACTCGGCCGGCACGGGCTCGCGTTTCAGCCGCTCCAGCTCGTCAAACTTTTTGCGGTAACCGGCGTACCAGGCGTCACCCAGCAGCTTGGCGCCTTGAGCTCGCAACTGCTCCGCCAGGTTGCGGCGGCCCGCCGGCGGCTGCTCTTCGGCGGAGAGCGACCGCTCACGAAAACCGGGACCGCTCCACGAGACGCTCAACCCTCGTCCGCCGACCGCCTGAAAATAGTCGAGCCGGATTGGCGTCAGCCCTTGCTTGAGCGACAACACGGCCCTTTGCGGATTGCCCGTGCCGTGGATGCCGTCGTAAAAAATCGCCTGCCGTCCGCCGACCGTCAGCCGCACCCCATCGTCGGCATCGACCACAAAGGTATACTCACCGTCGGCCGGGACCTTCAGCAACCCGGAGAAGACAAAGCCGAAATCGCTCTCGCGCGTCGCCAGGCGGATGTCGAAACGGCCGTCGGCAAGCGCGCCGACCGTCTCGGGCTTGATGTTGTCGAAATCGGGCAACCTCTCCCAGTGATTGCGGTAAAAGCGATACTCAAGGTCGTCGATGTCACTGGCCGTGACGGCCGCGTCCTGCGACTGGCGATACGCGACAGCGAATTCGTTTTCCAAGGCCGTGACCTGCGCTTGCAAAGCATTGCGACGTTCGTCGCGTTCGCGCACCCGTTGATCGTAAGCCACTCGGTCGCCTTCTGAAGCGAAGAGCGGCTGCTCGATGTTCGGCCCGGCCGTGGTCATCGGCTTGATGCCGTGAAAAAAGGCCAGCAAGCTGTAATAGTCGCGCTGCGGAATCGGGTCGATCTTGTGGTCGTGGCAGCGAGCGCAGTTGACGGTCAGCCCCAGGAACACCTGGCCGGTGGTCGTCACCAGGTCGTCGAGCGTGTCGTACTGGGCCTGCAAGCGGTCGGCCGGCTCGTCGTCCCACAAGCCGAGCCGATAAAAGCCGGTGGCGATCAACCGCTCGGGCGTAAGAGGCGTCATTTCATCGCCAGCCAACTGCTCGCGCACGAATTGATCGTAGGGCTTGTCGTCGTTGAACGAGCGGATGACGTAATCGCGGTAGCGCCAGGCGTGCGGCTTGGGCCCGTCGCGCTCGAAGCTGTTCGTCTCGGCATAGCGGACGGCATCGAGCCAATGTCGCGCCCATCGCTCCCCGTAGTGCGGCGATGCCAGCAGGCGGTCGATCAGTTTTGGGTAGGCGTCGGGCGATTCGTCGGCGACAAACGTATCCACTTCCGCCGGCGTGGGCGGCAGGCCGGTGAGATCGTAATAGGCGCGGCGCACGAGCGCCACTCGGTCGGCCGGCGGCGCCGGCTGCAAACTATTCGCTTCCAGCCGGCTGAGTATGAAGTTGTCGATGGGGTTGCGGACCCAGCCGCGATCATTCACCTCGGGCACGGCCGGCCGCACGACCGGCTGAAAGGCCCAATGTTCATCCCATTTAGCGCCATCGGCGATCCACTTCCGCACAAGCTGGATCTGTTCGGCCGTGAGCGGCTTGCCCTCGGGCGGCATCCGTTCGTCTTCGTCCTCGGCGGTGATGCGTCGCAGCAGCTCGCTGGCCTCAGGTTGTCCCGGCACGACGGCGTGCTCGCCCGAGTCAAGTTCGGCCAGTGCCGTCGCGCGCCGGTTGAGACGGAGCCCGCCTTCGCCCTTATCCGGCCCGTGGCAGGCAAAACAGCGCTTGGCGAAAATAGGCTGTATATCACGCCCGAAGTCGACGGCTGCCGCCGAAACGGGCACCGCCGCCGCATACAGCGTGATTAAAAGGCTGGACAAAGTCATGCTTTTGATTTTGTCTCAGCCAGAGGTTGCTGACAAGTTGGACGGCGGCTTAAAAGGAGAGCCAGCTCAATTTGCCATTCTTTGGAACTGGCTCGCCGCAGTCGCGCGGTAGAAAGCTGGCTGGGCAGGCGGCAGGCGCGAAAGTCTGACGTTCGTTAGACGGGTCAGGCTCGTCGAGCTCGGCTGATGCGAGCACCAGGCAGAAAAAGGGGGCTACACTAGAAGGTTGGGAGTTTAGCCAAAGAGGCCGATTATGCGGACTTTTGCGTTTGTGATCATCTGGGCCGGCGTCTTGCTCGGCAATCGGGGTACGAGTGGGGCGATCGTGTACGTCAACAACGTGACGGGCGACGATCGTCACCAGGGCGCCGAACCGCAAAGCACCGGCGCCGATGGGCCGGTGCGCAGCTTGCAGAGGGCGCTCGAAGTCTGCCGTTCGGGCGATCGGATCGTGCTGGCGCCGGGCGCGCCGTACCGCGAGTCGATCAGCCTTTCGACCGCCGAGCATTGCGGCAACGCCGTGTCGCCGTTCATTATTGACGGCCAGGGGGCGGTGCTCGAAGGCGCCGAACCCGTGCCCGTCGAGGCCTGGGAAAACGTCGCCGGCGCCGTGTTCCGCTTCCGCCCGCCGCGAACCAGCTACCAGCAGCTTTTCCTGGATGGCAAACCGGCGGCGCAACGCAAGCTGTTGCCGGGCGAAACTCGCTTCCCCGAGCTTGAACCGCGCCAGTGGTATCGCCGCGGCGCGGAGATTTATTTCTGTGTCGAAGCCGACAAGCTTCCGCGCAACTACGATCTGGCCTATTCCGCCCGCCAGACGGGCATCACCGTCTATCACGTCCACGACGTGGTCATCGCCAATCTGGTCGTGCAGGGTTTCCGGCTCGACGGCGTGAACTTGAACGACGGAGTCAATCGTTGCGAGCTGATCGAGGTTACCAGCCGCGGCAACGGCCGCAGCGGCATCACCGTAGCGGGAGCGTCGAAAGCACGCATCGAGGGCTGCCTGGTCGGCGATAACGGAGAGCAGCAGCTTCTCGTTGAAGGGCCTTCTTCGA
>DASSFG010000503.1:0-2515 GCA_035694685.1 Pirellulales bacterium | reverse complement strand
CTTGCACTTCGTCGGGAACCTGGTCATGGGGGCTGTTTGCGGGTGCTTCGTGCTGGCGGGCTGGAGTATTGCGACATTGCGGCAACGCGAGTGGCTGTGGGTACGTTTGCTCTGCAGCCTGCCGTTGGCGGCTTACGCTATCTTACGGTTCAATGCGCCGCTTTTATGGGATGCCCCGCAATGGAGCGGGTTTCTTGCGCTGCCGATGGTTGCGGCCGTGGTATGCGTCTGGTTCGCTCTTTGCCGCGCGGTCGGCGCGCAGAACCGCAGAAAGCGGGTTGCCGCCCGGGCGTCGCTCGTGTTGTTGCTCGCGGCACTGCTGCCCTTGCCGGTGGTTGCGTACTGCCAGATGGCCTACCCCACACCAATTCCGCAGTCGAGCCCGCCGGCGCCAAATGCCTACGTCGAACTGACCCGCATCGGCAACGAATTGAATACGAACGCCCCGATTGATTGTACGCCAAGTTTGCGTGCCGCGCACAATGTACTGGCCTACGATTCGCTCGTTCCTGTTAGCTATAAGCCAATGGACGTATATCTCGCGCCGCACGCGGAGCTTCGCGCTCTTCTTCGTGCTTGGACTCGAGAGGGGCAGATCGCTGAGGCCGGTGGCCGTTACGACGATGCCTGCGACACTTACCTCGATACCGTTGTGGCAACCGCAAAGATTCAACGAGGCGGGCTACTTGTCGACTGGATTTTAAGCACGCTGTTTCTCAAGGAGGGCCTCGACGGGCTCCAACGGGTCCGGGGGCGCCTCTCGGTCTCGAAGCTGCGTCAAACGT
Organism: Pirellulales bacterium; assembly: GCA_035694685.1. Taxonomy (GTDB): domain Bacteria; phylum Planctomycetota; class Planctomycetia; order Pirellulales; family JAICIG01; genus DASSFG01. The sequence goes on along the minus strand of DASSFG010000503.1, from coordinate 1,730 downwards.
CCGGTCGGCTTCGGGCGTTGGAAGCGGAGTTGGAGCCGCTTGAAGAGGCCTTCCGACGAGATCAAATTTACGCTCAACATGTCTATGGTTGGCAAGCCCGCATCCGGTTCCTGCCAATCCTCGACTTCGACGATTCCGGTTTGAAACGCGCGCAAACGCAGCACTCCGCGGAGTTGCGATTGCTCGAATGCGATCTGGCGGTGCGCTCCTTTCAGCACGAATACGGCACGCTCCCAGAGCGGCTCGAGGAGCTCGTGCCCGAGTTCTTGCCAGCAGTGCCGCTCGACCCCTACCGCCCGCCGTGGGTGTATCGCCGCCTGGACGGCGGTTTTCTTCTCTACAGCGTCGGGCCCGACCAGGTTGACAATGGCGGTGTCCGCTCCGCTTCGGAGCAACCGTCCGCGGGTGAAGACCTGCTGCTGATACCGGCTGAGCCCGCCTCATGAAGGAACGCGCCGCCGAAAAACGCAAAGCACGTCAGGACGCGAGCCAGCCGGCCTTCAACGACGAGTCGCTGCTCCGGATGGAAAAAATGATCGGCCAGCCTTTGCCGAGATTGGCTCCCGGCGAAACGCCTCACGCCCGCCTGCCGACGCCCGGAAAACCAGCCGAGCCCTCGGACCCTTCGTGACGTTCAGGTCTCGCCCAACGGCTTTCCTTTCATACAGCAAAAACGGCTACTTGGCGATGCGCCGCGCGAGGGGCGTATGTCTTAGACAGCGTCAACAGTTGATTCATATAGGCGAGTTATCGAATTACCGCACACCAAGGCTAGTTGTGGCCGCTGAGCCGACGCTATACTAGGGGCCACGGCGCCGGGAAGCCGGTCCTGGTATCGTTGCCCTTTTTTAAGAGGAACCCCGACAATGGCCAAGCAAGCAATGTGTGTGGCGATTCTGATGACGTTGGCGGCCATCTCTGCCCCCGCAGCAGAATCGATCCAAGGTCTTGATCAGCAGGGACAGCCCGACCTGAAATCAGCCGGGCCGATGGCCTTCGGCCCCGATGGCATCCTGTTCATCGGCGACCCCGCCAGCGCCGCCGTGTTCGCCATTGATACTGGGGAGCGGTCGGGCAACAGGGGCGATCCGATCGATCGTCCCGCAATTAACCAACAGATCGCTGCGGTCCTGGGCTGCTCGCCCGAGCAGGTGTTGATCAACGACCTCGCCGTCAACCCGCTCTCGGGGACGGCCTACCTGAGCATTTCGCGCGGACGCGGACCGGATTCGCTGCCGGTCATCCTGCGAGTTGGCCCGCACGTTAAGCTCTCGGAGCTGTCGCTGGATAACGTGCGCTATGCCAAGGCGCCGCTGCCCAATGCGCCTGACCCCAGCAAGAAAGACCGTCGCGGCAACAGCCAACGGCAGGAGTCGATCACCGACCTGGAGTACGTCAATGGCCGAGTCGTGGTGGCCGGTCTGTCGAACGAGGAGTTCTCGTCGAAGTTGCGGACAATTCCATTCCCCTTCACCGAGGCCGACGCGGGCACGAGCGTCGAGATCTTTCACGGTTCACACGGCCAGCTCGAAACGCACGCCCCCGTGCGGACGTTCGTTTCCTACACGATCAACGATCAGCCGCATTTGCTGGCGGCCTACACCTGCACGCCGCTGGTCAAGGTGCCCTTGGTCGAATTAAAGCCGGGCAAGAAGGTGCGCGGCACCACGGTGGCGGAGTTGGGCAACCATAATCGGCCGCTGGATATCATCGTGTATGAGAAGGACGGC
>DASSFG010000502.1:0-3094 GCA_035694685.1 Pirellulales bacterium | reverse complement strand
CTTAGGACTTAGGTCTTGGGTCTTAGGAAGTAGGTCTAGGTCTTGGGTTTTAGGAAGTAAGTCTTCGGAATCGAACCTGCTTCCGCTTGCGTCAATTTGCAATTTGCATTTTGCAATTTGCATTTTGCATTGATCGTCCGGTTCCGCCTTGCCTTCCTCCCATTTTGACTTTTGCATTTTGCATTTTGCACTTTGACTTGTCTCGTCTGCCTTCTGCTTTCCGCCTTCTGCCTTTTCATTCTCAGAGGTCTTAGGACTTAGGTCTTGGGTCTTAGGAGGTAGATCTTCCGAATCCAATTTGCTTCCGCTTGCGTCATTTTGCAATTTGCATTTTGCAATTTGCATTTTGCATTGACCTGAACCCTCCTTCGGCAGAATGCCACTCGTCGGGTCACCGGCCCCAACGAGCGTGTGATAGAGCACGGCCATCCGTTCGTCGAGCTCCTCCTCAGTCGGGCCGCCGCGGCGGTCCTTGAAGCCGTGGGGCGTCAGGCTGGCGATGGCGACGCGGCGCGTGTCGGCATCGGCCTGGTCGAGCCGCCAGCACAACAATTCGGGCGCCTCGTAGCCCGAAGCCGCGAGCACCACGCGGCACTGCGAAACGCGCGCAGCATCGGCCGCTAACTGGCTAGCGAAGAACGTTTTGCCTGCTCCCGGTTCGCCGGCGATGACGGTCACGGCTTCGTGGGGGATGACGTTCTCCACCAGCCAGCGTACCGGGCGACCGGGGATGCGCCAGGCGGCCTCAACGCTCACACCGCATGCTGCCAGTGCTTCTTCGTGTTCGTCGTCACCGGCGGTCCATTTCTTATCGAACGCCTTCTTCTTGGAGTAAAAACCCATGATGTGCCTCTTCTGAATTGGATTCTTAGGACTTAAGGATTTAGGGCTTAGGGATTAGGGGCTAGGGAGTAGGGAGTAGGGATTGCGGTTGTTTAACCGCTGGGCCAACGGCCCGCGCGATGCTTGCCGCGCGCGGGCCGCTGGCCCAGCGGTTAAACGCGTCAGCGTCCGTCGGATTCACTTTCACTAGCCCCTAGCCCCTGGCCCATAAAGCCCCGACCCCTGCCGAGCGGTTCCCGCGCGGTGTGCCGGCGCGCTAGCGGTCGAAGCGGTTCTTTCTTGCGTTGTATGGGCCCACTGGCTTGGACGTATTTGCAAAAGATCCCGACTTCCGCCGGGTCTGTGGTGTAAAGCATTGTGGCACAGAAAGTTATGACGTTTAGTCCGCTTCCGATCCAGGCGCCGTACGGGCCGGCATGCCCTGCCGCGGCGACACCAAAACGCCCTGATTTCAAGCGTTTTTCGCTCTAGCCGCGGTTGCGGACGCCATGCCGCCGATTCACAATCGCGGCATGGTGAAAAAGACGAAAAGGGTGAAACGAACTCGCGAGGTACAGTACTTGGCGAGCGGATTCGTCGCCGAACTGGCGGCCGAGACCGGCGCGTTTGCTCTGGCGACGGTGTCCTTCAACGCGCGCTTTCCCCCTCGCCGCCGAGAGCCGTGGGACATCGTCTGCCGCTGGCAGATTACCGGACGAAAGGAACCGGTGACGGTGGTCATCGTGTGCCGAGAGCAACTGTCGCCGAAAACGGCGCTGGCGCTCGTCGAGTCTCGCCCAGCGCCGAGCGGCGCGACGCTGGTGCTGTTTTGCCCGGCCATTTCGCCGCGCGTGGCCCAGATTTGCCGCGAGCGGCACGTCGGCTATCTGGACGAGGCGGGCAATTGCCTGCTGCGCGTCGGCAGCCTGTACATCGAGCGCGCGGGCCGGGGCAACGTGCGGCCGGACACGCGGCCCATTCGCCGGCTCTTCTCGCCCAAGGCGGGCCGCGTGACGCGCGCCATGCTAACCGAACCAAGCAAGGCGTGGCAAGTTCAAGAGCTGGCGGCGGCGGCGCAGGTCAGCCTGGGCCTGGCGTCGAAAGTGAAACAGACGCTGCTTGCCGAGGGATATGCCGGCGAGCGCGATCGCTTACTTTACTTGCGCGACCCCCGCGCGCTGCTCGACGCCTGGTCACGGGCATACGCCCCGCGCGTCGAACCCATTCGCCTGCTTGTGACCTGCACAGCGGCAGGCGCCGTCATCGCGCGTTGGCTGGCCAGCCACGGCGTCACCTTCGCCCTGACGGAACAGGCCGGCGCCTGTCGTGCCGCGGCGACGACCGAAATCACGCGCATCGCGTTCTGGGTCGATTCATTGCCGCCGGCCGCCTGGGCGGACTTCGCAGCAGCGACCGGCGGCGAGCGTGTCGTTTCGGGCGAGAACGTCGTGCTCTACCCGACCGACGACACGTCGGTCTTCGTTGGCGTTCGCTTGCTCGGCGACCCGCCGCTACCGACCGTCTCTCCGCTGCAGCTCTATCTCGACCTCCGCCGCCTCGGCGACGCCGAAACCGCCGCCGACCTCTACGAGCACGAGCTCGCCGGGCAATTTGCCACCGCGCCGTGTAGGTCAGGCTTTCCAGCTTGACATAAGCAGGGTGTTCGTCAGTTGGTCGGCAGCCTGTCACGCTTCGCACGCCGAGTGCTCAAAGTGGCTGAACTGCATGCTTCAAGGAATCTCACCGAGCGCGCGCAAGTCGGCGATAGCGGCCTCCAGCGACGCGGCGTACCGCAAACCGGCGGCGATAGCGTCGGCGGCAATTTGCGGGTGGAATACAGCAGCGTTTGGGTCAGCAAAGTCGGATCGGTTGGAACTGACGAAGACTCGCGAGTTGGGATATGCAGCGGCCCCAAGCATTGAGCTCAGTCGGAGCGCGTGGCCGACGATGTGGCAATCTTTTATCATCCCTTTCGCGGATGACGGTTTTCGCTTGGCTGCGACCTGCTCGATTGCCCACGACATGCCGTCGTAGTCCTTATCGAGCGTGTCGCATGCCAGCAGCAAATCGTGCGACAACTGCTCGAGCTCGTCGATCAGGTTTCCGGGCGGGACTATAGGAAGAGGTGGTGCCGGCTGCCCGAGATCAGCGGCGATCTGCCATGTCGCGGTGAACGCCCGCACGCCGATCTCGCCGTCCCTTCGCGCGGCCAAAAGATTGTCGTTCCATTCGATTGGCACAATGTCCTGAACGTAGAGCTGAACGGTGCCGG
>DASSFG010000501.1:0-8005 GCA_035694685.1 Pirellulales bacterium | reverse complement strand
GTTCTGCTCCATACACCCCTTGATTCTCGAACTCCTTGCACACAGGGCACCGCAGAACCGGCCGGTCTTTCGGTCTCTCCTCCCACAAGGCCGCCAGATAGGCGGCGTAATCGTCGTCGTTGATCGCCTTTTGAGTTGCTCGGTTAGGTTTCATTCGGCCACCGTGTCGTATCCACCTCGAAAGAGCAAAGTACGAGAAGCAACAGCCGGAATTGCCAGCCGGACTGCGACGCTGGTCATCCCGCCATCTTACCACGAAGCCGAGAACGGGAGTGCTAACGTTCAGACGCCCTATGGAGGGAGCTGCCATCGCGGCTCACCTCGCGATAATGTTCGGCCAACGCCTTGCCGGCTGAATCCGCATCGAACATGGCGGCCATCCGGCGGCGCGCGGAGTGGGCGAGGCGTTCTCGTTCGGCCGGATTTTCGACGAGCGCTGCGACCGCCTCGGTCAACGCGTCAGGATCATTGGGTGGAATGAGTCGAGCAAAAGTTGAATCGGGAAAGATCTCGCGCGTTCCGCCTACGTCGCTGGCGACGCACGGTACGCCCGCTGAAGCCGCTTCCAGCAACACCCGGCCCAACGGCTCCTGACGTGCGGCATGAACCAGCAAAGTCAACTCCGGCAGTAATTTTTCCACTCCGTCAGTCGTTCCCAAAAAGTGGATCCGATCGGTCAATCCCGCGGACCGTATCTCGGCGTGCAAGGCCGCTTCGTATTCGGCGGCCTCCGGCTTTTGCGAGTGACGTTCGCCCACGATCAGCCAGTGCAATCTCGCCAACCGCCGTTCGAGTTGCCTCGCCGCGCAAATCACCACGTCCTGGCCTTTGCGATGGATGATTTGTCCGATCGCTGCCACCAAAACAGCATCGCGCGGCAGGCCGAGCTGAAGGTGAAGCCGGCCCGTTGGCGGTTGAGGACGGAACCGCGTGAGATCGACACCGTTGTAGCAAACCAGCGTGCGGGCGGCATCAACGCCTTGTCGCAAGTGAAAGTCGCGCGTGGCGTGCGATACGGCCAGCAGCCGCGTGTGGCAATTGAGATCGGCGACGGCCGCCTGGCTGAGCCCCACGATGTCGCGCAGGTGCGCGATGCTGGGCACGTTCGCCCGAGCAACCGGTCCTGAAAGGCGTCCCATACTGAGGCTGTTGGCGTCGAGCAGCGCCGGCCGCAATCGAGACAAGTGGTCGGCAAGTAACTGCCGCAGCACGTCGCGAGGGAGTTTCTGACCACCGGGATCGAAGGTGTCGAATGGCACGTACGCGACACCCTTCCGCGCAAGTTCCGTCGCCAGTGGACCGACCGCCGGCCCCAGAGAGATCGGCTCGATGCCCTCGCTCCGCAAAGTTGGCAACGTAGCGAGGAGTGACCGCTCGCCGCCGTTGAGCGTCGGGTATTCAAACAGCCAGACGACGTGCAAATCGGTGTCCTATTCCACCGTCTTGTTGTAATACTCCTGCGAGGCCGCGAGGAGGGCAATCACTTCGCCGTCGCTGGCGCCTTGTTCCAACAGGCCGGCAAAAGCAGCCTGGCCGCCGGGGTCGGCCGGACGATCGAGCAACGACAGGTAAAACGACTGCACGACGTCGTTCAGATTTTCGTCGCTGCCGAAGATGACCGCGGCAATTTGACTCGTGGTGGCCCCGCCATTCAGCAGTCCATCGAAGTATTTTCGTGCGCCGGCATCGACTGCCCGGTGCAGCGCGTCGGCGTAGAGTGCGGTCAAAAATCCATCGTTGGATCCTCCGCCGCGGACCTGGAAATACTCGGGCGAGCCGACGACCAGCGCCGCCAATTGTTCCACGCTATGGGCGGCCAGGTATTGCGTGCCGAAGGAGATCGCCCCCGAGTCGGCCGATCGTTGCAGATACGTCTGAAAAATGCTCTGCACCTCGTCGCCCCGGTACTCCGTGCCGGCTTCGATGTCGGCCACTACCTGCGATCGGCTAACTCCCGCCGAAAGCTGTCCCGACCACCAGGCGAGTGCGCCGGGGTCGGCACTGCGACTGAGCAGGTCTCCATAGACCTCGTTAATCCAACGGGTGTCAGACGTGCCCGCGGTGCCGTCGGCCAATGGCGGCTCAACGATGACGGCCGTTCCGCCGGCGGTCGCCGTTTGGCCGCCGATGCGGCTGGCGGTGATCGAAAGAGAATATGTCCCTTCATCGGCGTAGGTGTGCGTTCCGGCAACGCTGAAGCCGCTGGCGCCGGCAGTGACGGTGCCGGGCGACGTCGTGCCGTCTCCCCAGGCAATGGTGGCGGTGTAGCTGCCGGCTCCGGCCGACGAGCCGGGCTGTGTAAAACTTGCCACAGGAACGCTCAGCGAGGTCCGTTCTGAACCGTTCACGGCAATCGGCGTGAGAGTAAGCGGTGCGTCCGACACCTGCACAGCGGCGGTGGCCGTTCCGCTTGCCGTTCCGGGTGCGTCGTCTGCCATCGTTACGATTGCAGCGTGCGTCCCTTCGCTGGCATAAACGTGCGACCCGATGACAGTGTATTGACCACCGCCCCCAATGACGGTTCCATTGGTCGCGGCGCCATCGCCCCAATCGATCTTTGCCGTGAAGTCGTTCGGCAAAGCGCCGACGTTGGCGTCGTTGACGGTGAACAGCGCCGCCGTGAAAGACTCCCCGGCCACCGCCGTGGCGGTTGCGGGAAACAACGTCAGTACGTCGCTGTCGGCGATGCTCGACGTCGATTGAACCGTGGCACTGGCGGTGCCGCCGATATCCTGGACAGTCGTCTTGACGGTAAACGAGCCTTCGTCGAGATAGCTGTGCGTCCCGACGACCGTAAACACGCCGGCCGACAGACTCACCGTCCCTGCCGTCACCGTACCGTCGCCCCAGTTGATGGTGGCGGCGAAATCGTTGGCGGAAGCAGTGCCGAGCGTGTCGGTAAAGGTGGCTACCGCTGGGCTGAATGACACCCCTTCGCTGCCTGACACCGGCGAACCGGCTGCTGTGAGCGTATCGATATCGGCAATTTTTGCCCGGCTGGCGACGGTGATCGTGCTGCCAGGATCGCTGATGACAACCGAGACGTTCTGGTACCGTTCGTCGGCGTAGGTGTGCGTGCCGCTGACGTCGAATCCTCCGCTGCCATTTTGCGCGATGGCGGTGGCGGGCGTCACCGTGCCGTCGCCCCAGTCAATGTTCGCGCTGTAAACAGTCGGCAACCTGCCTGTGTCGGCATCGGTAAAGGATGCCACGGTACCAACAAACGGCAGGGTTTCGGTGGGAGAGAACGTGACGGGAATCCCCGTCATGCTCGATACAATGGTGGCCGTGGCGGTGGCGGTGCCCGGCGTGTATCCGTCGCTGTCGGTCACGGTCACCGTAATCGGCTTGCTTCCCTCCGCCGCATAGCTGTGTAGGCCGTTCACCGTAAACGTGCCGCTGCCTGTCACGGTCCCCGTGGTCGACGGCGTGCCATCGCCCCAGTCGATGGTTGCTAGATAGGGATTAGTGGGGCTGCCGAGGCTCGTATTGCCGTCCTGATCGGTAAAGGTGGCGACGGCGCCGGAAAACTGGATGCCTTCGGTCGCCGTGACGCTCACCGGGCTGATTACCAGTTCCGGCGGCACGACGGTGGCTGACGCGGTCGCCGTGAAGAGAGTGTTCGCAGGATCTCGTAGGCTAACGGTGACGTTGCGCAGGCCAATCGAGCTGGTCGTGTAATAATGGCTGCCCATCACACCAAAACCGCCCGACGGGAGTGCGACCACCGTGGCGGCCGCCTGACCGCTGCCGTCGCCCCAATTGATCGAGGCGCTGAACTGGCCGGCGGAGCCGGCATTCGCGTCGTTGAATACGGCCACCATGCCACTCACCGTAACGTCGGCCGTGGCTGTGAGTGCGTCGCCCAACCTCGGTATGGGGTTGCTCAGCGCGCTGACGATTTGTCCGAGCACTCCGTGCTGGCCGCCCGCGCCTACGGCCGTGAAGAACAATACGTTGCTGCTGCCCGCGTTCGTATCATTGCCGAACGTCAGGCCGTGCAAGCCGTTCACCACCAGCGGATTGCCCGCTGGATTGCTGACGGTGCCCTGATACGCGCCCGAGTTAGGGTCGAAGGCGTTGATCTTGCCGTCGCCGGTGTTGGCCACCAACAGGTCGCCGCCGAACTCGCCGAAAGTCTGCGGCGCGAGCACCATGCCCCAGGGCGCATTGAGCGAACCGCCGGTAGCCAATCGCTTCACGAAGGTGCCGTCGTAATTGAAGTCGTCGATCACCCCTCCGGCCACACCGCTCTGGGGAGCATAGCTCACCAGCAACGTGCCGCCGAGATTGGCAATGTTGAACGGTGCGTCGCCGGCGGGCAAGTTCGGATCGGTAAACGTGCCTGACAAACTCGTTGGGTTAAAGCTGCTGTCGAACGCATCAATCCGGCCGTCTTGAAAATCGGTCGCATAGAGCAGATCGTTGTCCAGAGCCAACCCCGTATAGACGGCACTTGTAGGACCATGACCCGTTTGGGCCGACGATGGAACGCTGGAATTCCAGCCCGAGATGCTGCCGTCCTTCGAGGCAAACAAGAGATCGGCCGGCCCGCCTTTAGGAAGGGCGAAGCTCGAACTAGCGTTGACAACTTCGCCCATGGGTTGCGAGCCGACACTGCCGATGGCAGTTGAATACGTCTGAAAGGGCGTTGGCGAAGCGCCGGCTGCGCCTGTATAGTGGGTGGCCACGCCCGAGCCGCCGTCGACAACCCACAGTGCTCCTGTATTATTGGTGTCGACCACAGCGGCCCAGGGGCCGACGAGGTTCGGATCTTGCGCCAGCGCCGTCCCCGCCGTATCGGAGGCCAAGCTAAGCTGCAAGTAGCCGGTGCTCAGCACCGTCCGTACTTCTAGCGTTTCAATCGTTCGCGCGGGGCGCCGAATCCCTGAGCCCTGTTTCCGCCTGTTCTGTTTGACCTTGAAGCGTTTCTCAGAATGCATGCGCACCCCCCCTTGAAGACATGGCGGCCCGAGCCACTATTCCTAACACTAACTACGGCCGACCAATTGGGGCAAGGAAAAAGTTCGTTTCACATGCGCGATTACTGCTGGGCATCGAGCACGTCGAGCGGCAACGGTGGCTGGGGCAGAGCCGCGATAAGCCCCTGTTTCCGCAGGAAGACGTTGTCGCGGCGATGCCCCGGAAAATCGGCCATCGGGGCATCGCTGGCCGGCAGGGCGCCTTGGCGAGTGCCGGGTCGAATGCGGCCAGCTTTGCCCCAGCCACCGATGCCGTTGCGCCCGGTAATCGCGCACCGCTATTTAGGCGGCTATTTGGCGCGGGAGCATGCGTCGGCAGATTTATGGACGTAGCGAGTGATCGACCGGTTCTGGGCTTGTTGTAACCGCTTGCCAAATCAGGCACACTTACGTCGTCGGGCAGGGCCAATAATGGCCGATTCGCGCCATGTAACTTGCGTTCGGGCAGCCAAGTCGATGTCGTGCCGGGATTTCACCCGAATTGGTAACCGATGTTTTTTTGAAAAGGTGCGTTTTTATGTTGCGAGCGAGAACTGCGTTGGTCGTCGTGGCGCTATTGTTGAGTGTCTCCGTGGCAGCCGCCCAGGACCAGCCCCGCGGCCGAGGCCGAGGCGGCTTCGGCGGAGGGTTTGGCGGCTTCGGTGGCATGGGCGGGATGTTCGCCAATCCCGTGGGATTGCTGCGCGCGCCCGAGGTGCAAAAAGAGCTGAATCTAAGCGAGGAGCAGACCAAGCAGGTCGACGAGGCACTTGCCGACCTCAATCCCGGGCGCGGCGGGTTCAACTTTCAAGAGTTGCAAAACTTGAGCGACGAAGACCGCCAGAAGCGCATGGAAGAGATGCGCAAGAAGGGCGAAGAGGCCATGAAAGCCGCCGAAGAAAAAATGAACAAAATCCTCAAGCCGGAGCAGCTCACGCGGCTGAAGCAGTTGGCATTGCAGCGCCAAGGCGTGATGGCCCTCACGCGGCCGGAAGTTGCCAAGGATCTTGGTTTGACCAAAGAACAGCAGGAGAAGATTCGCGAGATTCAAGCATCAACCCGTCCCGAAGGCGGCCGCAACTTCCAGGACTTGTCGGACGAGGAGCGGCAAAAGCTGTTCGCGGAAATGAACGAGCGCCGAGAGAAGGCCCAGACTGAAATGTTGGCCGTGCTTACGGCCGACCAGAAGGCCAAGTTCGAGGAGCTTAAGGGAAAGGAATTCGACTTTCCACAACCGCGCGGTTTCGGCGGTGCCGGTGGTGGTGGCAACCGCGGGGAACGCCGTCGCCCGCCCACAAAGCAAGAGTAGTTTTACGAACGCCGCTTGACCAAGACCGCAGCGCAGTCGGCAAGTGTACTTTCGCCCGCGAGTGCGGTCAGTCGATCGTTGATAATTTCGACGAGTACCTTGGCGGGCTGCTCTCGATGCGCGAAGAGCGCCGAGAGCAGCTCGTCGGTCGCTCGTTCTTGGCCGCCTGCCAAGGTGCGCGCCGCTCCTTCGCTGACGGCCACGAGGATATCGCCCGGTTGCACTCGCAGCTCGATGGTTCGCGGCGATACCTGACTGTCGGCTCCTAAGGGCGGACCCGCGCTCGCCAGACTGCTCACGCCGGCAGTGGTGATCTTCCAAATCTGTGCCCCGCCGGCCGTGGCCAGACGCACGACCGGCTGGCTGCCTTCAGCGACCGCCACAAACAGCGCCGATTCTTCGTTAGCAGGAGAGCCCATTGCCAGGCTCTCGCGCACTTGCACCAGAATCTCGGCGGGATCGCCCGTGTGATGCGCGTGTGCGCGCACCATCCCGCGTAGCTCACTGGCCGCGAGCGCCGCGGCAATGTGTTGCTGCCGCACGCTGCCCAGGACGATTGCCAGCGAATTGTCGGGGCGCACCAGCCAATCGTAGAACTCGCTGCTGAGGTCACCGGCCGATTGTGCCCAGCCGGCAATTTGCCAGAGGTCGCTAAGAGGCGAGGTGTGCGGTTGGTGGCTCTCTTGCCAACGCTCGGCGGCGGCAAGCTGACGTTTGGCGCGCCCTGCCTCCGCACCGGCGGCGACCAGCATCTCGCGCTCCAATTCGGTCGCGATGCGGCCGGCGACGATTTCAACCATGTTCACTTCGTGATCGGTGTGGGAGCGAGGTCGATTGCCGAAGACCCAAAGTGTGCCCAGGGGCGCCGTCGCGCTCGCCACCGGAACGCAGACTGCCGCGGCGGTAGGCTCCGGCAGATTAAAGGTTGCTTGAGCTTTGGCGTCGTCGAGAACGATGGCATGCCCTAACAGCGCCTCGAGATCAGCCGCGGCCAGGGCCAGCTCACGCGGAGGCAACAAGAATCGTTCTTGCGGAAGTCCCCACACCGAGCGCAGCTTGAGGTAGGTCGTCGTCTCATCGAGCAGGTAGAGGGCCGCGGCATCGGCGTGCGCCGCTTGGGCCGCTGCCTGCAATGACGATTTCAGGCGACCGGCCAGGTGCTTCTCGTCGGTGTACAAAGGCAGCGGAACTCCGGCGGCCAATTCCGCCTCTCGCTTCCAAAGCGCTTGCCGAGCATGCGCCAGGTCCGACATCAGTTGGCCGATGGTCGATGCGAGATCGACCGTGGCCGCAAGATCGGCCGGTGCGTGTGTGGGTGCCGCGCCGGCCGCCGTCGCCACCCCAACTCGGAGCTGTTCGGCATCGAGACCGTCGCTGACTGCGGGCGCCGACCAGAGCAGGGTTGTATGATCGCCGGGTGAGGCGGGGTCGGGCTGACATTGTAGCGGCCAGCCGGTCGCCCGCTCAAAGGCTCGACAGAGCTTGTCGAGCCCCGGCCAAAAATCTGCCAAGCGGCCCGCTGCGGGCCGCGCCTCGTTGTAAAGCCGCAAATAGCTCGGTATCGACCTGGCCACGTTCTCTCCCCGGCGTCTGATCTCGTTTGCCGCCCCTCCGTGGCCAAAGTGTTCATCGGCGGCGGGCGCGCGAGCTTTTGACTCGCAGGCAAAGATGGCGGGTGGAAACGGATGTGACGATTGGGGCGATCACCGGCACACTGACGTGTGCCGCTCGCCTG
>DASSFG010000500.1:0-4912 GCA_035694685.1 Pirellulales bacterium | reverse complement strand
AGGCCGAGCCGCTCTACCAGCGCAGCCTCAAGATCCGCGAAGCCAAGCTGGGGCCGGAGCACCCCGACGTGGCCCAGAGCCTCGAGAGCCTAGCGAACCTTTACACAGGCATGGGGAAAAACGACGAAGCTAAACTATTCTACGAACGCAGTCTCAAGATTTTGGAAGCGAAGCGGGGACCGGACCACCCGGATGTGGCCACCAGCCTCAACAACCTAGCGATACTGTACAATCACATGGGCCAATACGCGCCGGCCGAGCTGCTATACCAGCGCAGCCTTAATATCCGCGAAGCTAAACTGGGGTCAGACCACCTCGATGTCGCCGCAAGCCTCAACAATCTCGCGGCGCTGTACTGCGACATGGGCCAATACGCCCGGGCCGAGCCGCTTCACCAGCGCAGCTTAAGGATTCGCGAAGCCAACCTTGGGCCAGACCACCCCGACGTGGCCGCGAGCCTCAACAACTTGGCGATGGTGTACTGGAACTTTGGCCAATATGCCCAGGTTGAGCCGCTGTACCAGCGGAGCCTTAAGATTTACGAAGCCAAGCTCGGGCCGGACCACCCCAATGTGGCTTACATTCTCAACAACCTAGCGATCCTGTACAAGGGGTTGGGCCAATACGCCCAGGCCGAGCCGCTCTACCAGCGGAGCCTCAAAATCAAGGAAGCGAAGCTCGGGCCGGACCACCCCGAGGTAGCGGGAAGCCTCTTAAACTTCGCCAGCCTTTACATTGACATGGGCAAAAATGGCGAAGCCAAGCAACTCTATCAGCGCAGCCTCAAGATCTTCGAAGCGAAGCTCGGGCGCGATCACCCCGCGGTTGGCAGCAGCCTCAACGGGCTAGCGGTGACGTACGTGGCCATGGGCCAATACGCGCAGGCCGAGCCGCTCTACCAGCGCAGCCTCAAGATCAGAGAAACCAAACTGGGGCCGGACCATCCTGACCTGGCGCAAAGCCTCAACAACCTAGCGGCGTTATACTGGCACACCGGGCAATATACCCAGGCCGAGCCACTCTATCAGCGCAGCATTAAGATTTATGAAGCCAATCTCGGGAAGGACCACCCCGTCGTGGCCGAGATTCGTAGCTACATTGCGGCACTTTACGTGGCAATGAACGAGCACGAGAAGGCTACGATGATGTCGGACCTTGCGCGACGAGCTGTGCGTAATCATGTGTCGCGGGTGTTGCCCGTCCTGACCGCGCGAGAACAACTCACGTTCATCGAGCACACCGACAGGCGAGACCTTCAAGCCGCCCTGACGATCGCGTGGATGCGCCCGAAGCACGCCGCGTTAGCCGAACAATCGGCCGGTTGGCTGTTCAATGGGAAGGCGGTGGTCCACGAGTCGCTGGCCGAGCAAGCTAGATCGGCACGCGACAGCCAAGACCCGCAGCTTGCTGAACAAATCAAGCGGCTCACTGCGGTGCGCGGCGAACTGGCCGCTCTTAGCCAGGCGGCGCCCAAGCCGGCCGAGGAAGAGGTCTATCGCACGCGCTTGGCGAAGCTCGGCGCCGAAGAACAAGAGCTCTCTCGACAGATCAACTTGGCCGACGGCCGGCCGGCGCTCGACGAACCCTGGATCGAAGCGGCTGCCGTGCGCGATGCCCTAGGCGAAGACACTGTGTTAGTGGACATCGTGCGACTCAAACCGTTCGTTTTTGAGGCAAGAAAGGACGAGAAGCGTTGGCAGCCAGCCCATTATGTGGCTTGGGCGGTTCCGTCTGCCGGCAAGGGCGACGTGCGGATTGTCGACTTAGGCGATGCGGCTGAAATCGACAGCGCGGTTGAAGCGGCGCGTAAGGCGATCGAGAAATCGGTCGATGAGAAGCGCGCGCCGGACAATGAAGAGCGTGTCGAGCAAACGGCGCTGGCGGCTCTGACTGCGGTGGCCAAAGGGGTGCTTCATTCATTGTTGCCGGCGATTGCCGACGCTCACGAGTTGATTCTCAGTCCCGACTCGCAATTGTGGCTCGTGCCCTGGGCCGCGTTGCCGGTGGACGAGGGTGAATATGCCATCGAGCGCTGGAAACTACGTTACGTTACCAGCGGGCGTGACGTGGTGCTCGGCAAGTTGGCGGAGGACATCGAGCAGCGGCAGTCGAGCCGACCGCGGATCTTCGCCGATCCGGACTTTAATCTCGACGGCAAGGCCAGCGAAGCGGCCACGCGGGCAGTATTGCGCGGAAAGGAGAAAGATCTGGCCACGCGCTCGCCGATGGGACTTTCGCAAGGCCGGCTCTCGCCGTTTGGGCGTCTGAAAGAGACCGCCAACGAGGCAAAGCTCATCACGCCGGCTCTCCAGAAGTTGGCCCATGAGCCGCCGACCGTCTACAGCGAGCAGTACGCTCAAGAAGGCGTGCTGAAGATGATTGCGTCGCCACGCGCGCTGGTGCTCAGCACGCACGGGTTTTATTTTTCCGATCAGGAGGTCAAGCCAGACGACGATCGTGGCATGTTGGCCAGCGTGGGCGATAACGAGCACCGCGGCGCGGTCCTAGCTACCGACGGCGCGCCGCTGGAAAATCCGCTGTTGCGTTGCGGCTTGGCGTTGGCGGGTTGCAACAAGCCGCGTGGCGACGTGGCGGTCGATGACGGCATCCTGACGGGCATGGAGATCGTCGGCCTCGACCTGCGCGGAACCGATCTCGTGGTGCTCAGCGCCTGCGATACCGGCATCGGCCAGGTGCGCAACGGCGAAGGCGTCGCCGGGCTGCGGCAGGCGTTTCAATTGGCCGGCGCCAAAGCCGTCGTCTCCACGCTCTGGAAAATCCCCAACAAAGAAACCGTCGAGCTGATGACCGACTTTTTCAACAACCTGGCCGCCGGGCAAAGCAAAGCCGAAGCCTTGCGCAACGCCCAGCTCGCCCAGATCAAAACCCGCCGCCACGAGTACGGTGCCGCCCATCCGTACTATTGGGCCGCGTTCACGGTGACGGGGAACTGAGCCATGCAAGAGAGTAGTCCAAAGTCCAAGGTCCAAAGTCTAAAGTCGCCCAGTCCCGTAGGGACGGCAGAGTTTAGCCGTGGGCGCCAGCCCACGGAAAGGGATGTCGACGATCGGCGCAGCCGCGTAGCGGCGACAGAACGTGTGGTGCGCCATTTCTGTCGCCGCTACGCGGCTGGATGGTGTGTGATGCACGGTCTCCGTGGGCTGACGCCCACGGCTACATTCTCGCGCCGCTACGCGGCTATCAGCTTAGGATAACAAACATGTTGCTTACACGCGTCATTCTGCTGGTCACGCTAGCACTCGTACCTGCCTCGGCTGCAACTACGCTCGCCCAGCCCCCGGAAGAGCCGCAAGGCGCAACCGGCCCCGAGGCCATCCGGCAACAGCAGCCGAGCTTTCTGGTGCGGGCAGACGTGAACCACGAGACGCGCACCTATCAAGAGGGCGAGGGCCTCAAAGTGCGCGTGATTTGCGAGGTCGATGCGTTCGTCTACGTTCTTTATAAGCAGGCCGACGGCAAGCTTTTTCAGATCTTTCCCAACTCCGATCAGCCCGACAACCGCGTGCGGGCCAGACAGGCTGTGCAAATTCCGGCCGACGATGACCTGTTTCGCTGGAGGATCGAACCGCCGTTCGGCAAAGAAATGGTCAAGGTCATCGCCTCCACCGAGCCGATCGACCCGCTCCACCCGCCGGAGATGCGGAAAGCGTTTTTCAATCCTCTTTCGGGCGAGCAGCTCAAGGGAGTCGAGTTCGCCTTGGGCGACCGTGACCCCGCAGGCTGGGCCGAAGATCAGATCGAGATCGTCACCCAGCCTCGCCAGCCGCCGCCGGCACCCGAAGGCCCCAAGCGCTGGGGCGTGTTCTTCGGCGTGGCCAACTACGAGTTCAACTCGGTAGTTGAAGAGATCAGCGAGGGCAAGCGGCACCTCAACCTGAAGGCCTGCGACCACGACGCGCAGCAGATGGCCGAGGTGCTGCGCACCGTCGGTGGGCTGAGCGAGGCGCGCACGTTTATCGACGCTGCGGCCACGCGAAAAAACCTCGAAGACGCGGTGACCCGTTGGCTGCCGTCCGTGTCACGGCCCGGCGATACGGTGGTCATCTTCTTCTCCGGGCACGGCGGGCAGGTATCGGACGACAACGGCGACGAGGCGGACCGGCAAGACGAGTTTCTGCTGCCCTACGATTACCTCAATCTGGAGATCTTGGCCGGCCTGGCAGTGCGCGAGCGGCGGGGCCAGCTCGATCCGCGGTTGGCGCCGCGCTTGGCTTACTATCGGCGGTTGGTCCAGCGGGCCGGTTCGGCCGAGCGGGCCAGCGCTCTCTTGCAGCGAACTTCGAGCGTGACCGACGACCTGTTTGCTCATTGGCTGCAACGCTTGTCGGGACGGCACGTGGTGGCGATCCTCGACATCTGCCATGCGGGCGGTTTCGCCACACGCGAGAAGGGCGTGGAGGACGACGATGAAGCGCCCGACTTCGACTTTCTCGAACAAGAAGTCACGCGCCTGAAAGATATCGGCCAACGCGATACGGCGCTGATGGCCGCTTGTGGCGTCCGCGAACTGTCTTACGTCCGCTTGCAAGGCGACTTTGGCGTGATGACCAAGAACCTGCTCGACGGCATCACCGCCGCACCGGGCAGCCTGACACTGAAAGAAGGCTTTGAGCGTTGCCGCACCGGCATGCATGCGTATTTCGTCGAAGTGAACCAAGCGCTGCGTGCCGCCGGCAAGCGTCCGCTCACCGAGCATCGTCCCTACCTGGTCGACTACTGCTCGAAGCCGCCGCTGCTGAAGCCATAGGAGGGTTCAGGGTTGCAGGGCGTTAGGCAAGTGGAAAGTGAAAAGTGAAAAGTGAAAAGTGAAAAGTGAAAAGTGGAAAGTGGAAAGTGGAAAGTGGAAAGTGGAAAGGCCATGAGGGGGTTAGGGGTTAGGGGCGGCTGGAGC
>DASSFG010000499.1:0-2434 GCA_035694685.1 Pirellulales bacterium | reverse complement strand
GACCGCCCGGTGAAGATCTGGATGAACAACCCGCTCCGCTACGCCGGTGAGACGTTCTACCAATCGACCTTTAACGTCGACCCCATGAGCCGCAAGGAGCTGACCGGTCTGCAAGTGGTGCAGAACACCGGCTGGATGATTCCTTACGTGGGCTGCATGATCGTCGTCTTCGGCATGCTGGCTCACTTTTGCACGGTGCTGTTGCGATTCTTGCGCAGGAACTCCGCCGTTCCGGCCTTGGTCTTTATCGGCTTAATGCTAAGCGGAGTTTTTGGCGTTGTGCTTGCCGCCGGCGGCTATTTGATAGGCCGCACGGTCGAGCGGCAACGGAGGCGAGGCCGTTCATCGACGCGTGCGCCTCGCGGCGCCGCTGGATCGGCCTTGGGACGTATCGCGTGGTTTTTGCCCTTCGTCTTAGCGGCAGTGGGAATTCTGTGGTTCGGGCGTTTCTTTTCTCCGCATCGCACGCCGTCGCGGGAAATGCAGCTCGATCGCTTCGGTCAGTTGCCGCTGGTCTATGAGGGGCGGATGAAGCCCTTTGATACGCTGGCCCGCAACAGCCTGCGCGTACTTTCCGACCGTGAGTATTTCCGCGATACCCACGACAAAAAGCAGTCGGCCATCAAGTGGCTGCTCGACGTCATCACCGACGCTCCCGACCTGGAAAACTATCGCGTGCTGCGCATTTACAACCCCGAGGTGCTGAACCTTTTGGGACTGGAGAGGCGAGAAGGCTACCGCTACGCCATCAAAGAATTGCGCGAGAAACTGGCTGACTTTGAAAAGCAGGTTGAGCTGGCCGAAGAAACGGCCGCGCGTGAACAAAGCGTCTTTCAAAAGAAAGTCCTGGAGCTGAACCATCGGCTGCGACTGTTTATGGTCATCCGCGCGGCGTTCGAAGAGCCGTCGATGGGCCGAGAAAACCCGGCCCAGGATCTGATGCGCGCCGCTCAGCGCGTGCGCGAAATGAAAGAGCGCGTGGCGCTCCCCTTGGCATTGCCGCCCAGCGAGGACGACGCCGATTGGGAACCCTATACGCTCGGCATCCTTCGCGCGTTGGCGATGGCATTGATTCGCGAGACACCGAGCCCCGAGGCAGTCGAATTTCGTTCGATGCTCGTGGCATACGCCAAAAACGACGCCAAAGACTTCAACGAGCACCTGGAACAATACAGCCGGCTGCTGGCCGATCGCGAGGCGGAGCAGGGCAAGCAGGCCACGGCCGCCGCGGTCGCGTCGCCGTTGCTCAATCAGCGGAAGATCGACTTTGAGGCGTTCTTCAATCGCTGCCAGCCGTTCTTCGCCTGCACCTGGTCGTACTGCGTGGCCTTTATTCTGGCGGCGCTGGCCTGGCTGGTTTGGAACAAGCCTTTCAATCGCGCGGCCCTGACGCTAATCGCGCTAACGCTCGTCGTTCATACCTGCGCGTTGGCGGCGCGGATTTACATTTCCGGGAGGCCGCCAGTGACGAACCTTTATTCCTCGGCCGTCTTTATCGGCTGGGGCGCCGTGGCGTTGGGCATCATCCTGGAGCTGATCTTCGGACTGGGCATCGGCAACGTCATCGCCTCAGTCGCCGGGTTCAGCACGTTGATCATTGCCGACCGGCTCGCCGGCGACGGCGATACGTTCACCGTCTTGCAGGCCGTACTCGACACGCAGTTCTGGCTGGCCACGCACGTGGTGTGCATCACGTTCGGCTATGCCACGACCTACGTGGCCGGGTTATTGGGGCTGCTTTACATCGTGCTGGGCGTTTTCACCATCGAGCTGACCGGCAAGTTGCGGCGAGATCTCGCCCGCATGATTTACGGGATCCTCTGCTTCGCCATCTTTTTCAGCTTTTGGGGCACGGTGCTGGGCGGCCTGTGGGCCGACGATTCCTGGGGCCGTTTTTGGGGCTGGGATCCCAAAGAAAACGGCGCCCTGATCATCGTGCTATGGAACGCCCTGGTGCTGCACGCCCGTTGGGACGGCATGGTAAAAGACAAAGGCCTGGCGGTGCTTGCGGTGGCCGGCAACATTGCCGTAAGCTGGTCGTGGTTCGGCGTCAATCAGCTCGGCGCGGGCTTGCACTCCTATGGTTTCACCGAGGGCGTTGCATTGGCGCTGGCCGTTTTTGTCGCCAGCCAATTGGGTTTTATCATCCTCGGTTCGCTTCCCAAGCGCCTCTGGATGAGCTATCGGGCAGAACCAGCTTGATCTGTCGTTAGCAATGGTTCGACGATGAAAGCTTAGCGATTCGTCCTTCAAACCATCTTTCATTTTGCGTTTTGCATTTTGACTTAGCATTCATGTCGTTCCATCAAGATCCAGACGCAGCCAAATACCAGCCGGGCGAGCCGCCGCAGCCGGAATCGCTCGGCCCGGGCGCAATTGTCAGCCCCGATACGCGCCGTGCAGAGCGCCTGCCGCCGGGACAAACGCGGACCAG
>DASSFG010000498.1:0-7939 GCA_035694685.1 Pirellulales bacterium | reverse complement strand
TGCCGCTCCGCGGCAGACAAAAGCGCAACATCAAAACTTGCGCTTCGGGTTAGGATAGGCAGGTGCGCAATGCGGGCTAGCGAAAGTGCTTACCCCCGCGACGGGAATGCGACCGGCGAGGCGTTTGTGCCGTGAACCGGGCGAGTTCGGCGTCGAGCATAACCTTCGCCCGTGAACACAAAGACGTTCAGGCGAGAAGTTTGGTGACGACGTTACCGCCGACGTCGGTGAGGCGGAAGTTGCGGCCCTGGAAACGGTGGGTGAGTTTGGTGTGGTCGAGGCCGAGCAAGTGCAAGATCGTGGCCTGCAAGTCGTGAACGTGAACGCGGTCTTCGACGGCGTAAAAGCCAAGCTCGTCGGTCGTGCCGATCGTCTGGCCGGGTTTGATGCCGCCGCCCGCCAGCCAGATGGTATAGCCGTCGATGTGATGGTCGCGGCCCATCTGGTCGCGCGGCTCGCCCATGGGGGTGCGGCCAAACTCGCCGCCCCAGACGACGAGCGTCTCGTCGAGCAAGCCACGCTGCTTGAGGTCTTTCACCAGCGCGGCCGCCGGGCCGTCGGTCTCACGGCAACGGTCGTCGAGTGGCTTGCCTAAGTGCGTGTCGTTGTTGCCGTGGTGGTCCCAGTCGGTGTGATAGAGCTGCACGAAGCGCACTCCACGCTCGACCAACCGGCGGGCCAGCAAACAATTGTTGGCGAACGAGGGCTTGCCTGGCTCGGCGCCGTACGCGGAGAGCGTCTCCGCCGTCTCGCCGGACAGGTCCATCAACTCCGGCGCGCTCGATTGCATCCGCCAGGCCATTTCATAGGCGGCGATGCGCGTGGCAATTTCCGGATCGCCCACGGCGTCAAGCCGCTGACGGTTGAGGTCTTTTACGGCGGCGAAAAACTCGCCCTGCCGCTGGCCATCGAAACCGCTCGGGCTGGCGAGATTGAGAATCGGCTCAGGGCCTTGTAAGAGCGGCACGCCCTGATAGGTCGTCGGCAAAAAGCCGCTGCCCCACAGCGGAGATCCACCGCGCGGCCCGCGCGGACCCGATTGCAAAACGACGAACCCCGGCAGGTCTTGCGACTCGCTGCCGATACCGTAGGTGATCCACGCTCCCATGCTCGGCAGCCCGAAACGCGGCACGCCGGTGTTGGCAAACAGCTTGGCCGGGCCGTGGTTGAAAACGTCCGTGGCCATGCTGCGCACGATCGCCACGTCGTCGACAATCGATGCCAAGCCGGGCGCCAGTTCGCTCAGCTCCGCGCCACAATCGCCGTGCCGGGCAAATTTGCGGCGCGTGCCGAGCAGCTTGGCGTCGAGCTTGATAAAGGCAAACCGCTTGTTCTTGACATACGATTCGGGCACGACCTGCCCGTCGAGCTCCTGCAACTTGGGCTTGTAGTCGAACAGCTCCAACTGGCTTGGTCCGCCGGCCATGAACAGGTAGATCACGCGCTTGGCCTTGGCCGGAAAATGCGTGGGCTTTGGCGAGAGCGGCGACTGCCCGGCGTGCGGCACGTCCGCATCGACAGTCCGGCCATTGAGCATTTCGGCCAGCGCAATCGAACCCAGCCCGACGGCACAATCGCGGAAGAAATGCCGGCGCGTTTGCCAAAGGGTGTTTCGAGAGGGAGGCAGGTCGGGGGAAGCCATGGGCGAGCTTGGGTCGGGCCGTCCGGTGGGGCAGTCTTTAGGATGCCACAGCAGACGGCAAATGGCAACCGTCACGCGACCGCAAGGCAGATTCTTTCAAGAAACTCATGCCCCGGTGCCGATAAGCTGACCCACGACGGTTTGCCGTGACCGCGGCTGGAAAGGCAACCGTTCATTTCACACAGCGGGGGCTGTCCTTTCTACGGTTCGCTTTCAAGATGCCCCGGCTGGCGTTCGCAATAAGCTGGATCGTGCTGGTCTCTGGCTGCACCATTCCCCAGGTATCGCGGCAGGCGACCGTACATAATCCTTTCCCACAGTTGCAAAAGATCGCCGTTGCGCCCTTTTTTAATCTGAGCACGGAGCCGACCGTCGACGGACGGCACGTGGCGCTGGCTTACTTCAGCGAACTGCAAAACATCCCAGGCTTTGAAGTCATTCCCATCGGCGTGGTGGAAAAGACGCTGGAAGCTCAGGGGATGACGTTGAACGGGCCCGGCGAAGCCCGCAAACTTGCCCAGCTTCTCGAAGTCGACGCCGTCGTGGTCGGGGCGGTGACTGACTACTCGTCTTATTATCCGCCGCGGTTTGCGCTACAGGTCGAATGGTACGCCGCGAACCCCAATTTTCACCCTATTCCGCCAGGCTATGGCCTTCCTTGGGGAACTCCCCAGGAAGATGAGATTCCGGGTCCGCTGATTTTTGAGGCCGAGATGGCGCTGGCCCGTGTCCAGATGAAGACGCAAACCCCCAAATACCTCAAGACAGCCGATCTTACATTGCCAGCCGTACCGGCCGGAGAACAATCCGGGTCCGAAGCGGGTGAGAACCAAACGTCTGAAGAGGAAGGCGAAGAGGGCGAGTTGGTAGCACATGAGAAGGCACTGCCGGCCGAAGCCGCAGGACCAGGCCCCGCCCAAGCCGGCGGACAGCCGCTGACCGGCCTGCCGGCAGGCTGGCCCGACGCGCGTGGTTTTCAGCCGCCCGGGCCGTCGCCCTTTCCGTTGCGATCGAAAGAGACAGCGGAGCCGGTGCTGCGCCACACCAAGACCTACAACGGCAACGATCAAGACTTGACGACGGCGCTGGCCAGCTACGTCTATTTTCGCGACGATGCGCGGTTTGGCGGCTGGCAAGGTTACCTGCAACGCAGCGACGATTTTATCCGATTTTGTTGCCACATGCACATCTCCGAAATGCTCACCGCCCGCGGCGGCGCCGGCGAAACGCGAGTAGTGTGGCGCTGGCCAATTCGCCGATAAGAAACTGTACAGCCATAACTTTGCCGTTCGCCATCCTCGAGAGCGCGTAAGGAGACCTCGCTTTGGCATCGCAAGACATCAACGTATTGGCACTCGTCAAAGGCGCCGAGCGCTACGTGTTTCTGTATGACGACGCCAGCCGCGCCGAAACGCTGCGCGTGTTGGGGCGCTACGCCTCGAACCCCGAGTTGAGCTTCACCTGGTATGACGCGGCGGTGCTGAGCCAAAAAATTCGCCAGGAAGCTCCCAAGCAAGAGCCTGCGCCCACCAGTCGCCGCTTCAAGCTTGCCCTGCCGACCGATTCAGACGAGGGCTGAGTAGCAAGCGCGACAAGTGAACGCCGGCGTGGGCTGCTTAATGACGAATGCCTAATGACGAATGACGAGGGAATGTCGAAGTCCGAAATCCGAATGACGAAAACTTCGCGTTAGGGGCTGACTCGCGCCTTCGGTCATTCGATTTCTTGTGACGTTCCTTTTCCCATGCAGACCGCCATCAACCGGTTTTTGCAGTACCTGACCGTCGAGCGAAACAGTTCGCCGCTGACAATCAAAAGCTACCGCGAAGATCTCGAATCGCTGGCGGCCTGGTTGGGCGAACGCTATCCGGCGGCGCCTGAGGCGGGCGACGTGACGACGCTCGATTTGCGCGGTTACCTGGCCGCCTTGCACGAGCGGCAATATGCCAAGACCACCATCGCCCGGCGGCTGGCCTCGCTACGTAGCTTCTACCGCTTCGGACAGCGTGAGGGTTGGAGCGACGCGAATCCGGCCAAGCCGCTGCGCAACCCGCGGAAGAGCCGCTCGCTGCCGCATTTTCTTTCGTCGGAAGAGCTCGACAAGCTGCTTTCGTCCCCGCCGGCCGACAAACCGATGGGCCTGCGAGATCGGGCAATTCTCGAAGTGCTCTACTCGGCCGGCTTGCGCGTGAGCGAATTGGTGGGGCTCAACGACGGCGACCTCGACCTGGCGCAAGGCATTTTGCGGGTGCGTGGCAAAGGGAAACGCGAACGGCTGGCGCCCATCGGCAGTTACGCCGCCGCCGCCTTAAAAAAGTGGTTTCGCGTGCGTCGCGTCAGCCCGCGCGAGCCTTCGGGCATGGAGACGCCGGTGTTCGTCAACAAATCGGGCCGGCGCCTGACTACGCGCAGCGTGGGCCGACTGCTTGAAAAACACCTGGCGTCGGCGGGACTTGATCGCCGCACGACGCCGCACACGCTGCGCCACAGTTTTGCCACGCACTTGCTTGATCGCGGCGCCGACATCCGTAGCGTCCAGGAACTGCTCGGGCACAAGAGTCTGGTGACCACCCAGATTTACACGCACCTTAGCACGGCCAACCTGCGAGCCGTCTACGAAAAGGCGCATCCGCGGGCCAAATAGCGGCCCCCAAATAGCCGTGCGCGATTACCGGACAAGTCGGTCATGGAGGATGGCCTTCCTAGGCCGTCAAACGTCGAGGGTGACGGGCTAGGAAGCCCATCCTCCCTAAAGCCACGAGGCCGAGCGCTCAAGGCCAACTTCTGCCTACCGCTAGTGCTCTGTCATTCGTCGATGATGGATAGTATGCGGTGGCTGGGGCAAAGCCGCGTTCTAACGTGCAACCCCGCGTAATCCGCTCCGTCGCGGCGATGCCCCGGTAGCGCGACCACCGGGGCATCGCAGGCCGGCAGCGCGTTTTGGCAGGAGCGACGTCTGCCCCGGCCAGCTTCTGCCCCAGCCACCGCGTTGACCCATCACAGCACGGCTGACAGAGCACTATTGCCGAAGACCATGGACGACGCCGCCAATTTGCTCGTGAACGTCGTCGGTTTGCCGGACGACTAGCACGTGCCAGGCTGGCCAATAGCGGATCGTGCCCTGCCCGCCGTTCACCTCCCAAGTTTGCGGCGCGATCGTCGCCTCAATCAAGTCGACCAATGCCTGGCCGTCGTCCTGGGCCGCTCCGCCCGGCAAGCCTCGGCCGGACCGTGTCGCTGTGGTCGTGGTCTCGGTCGTCGTGCCGCTCTCGGCGATCGTTGACGATCTGGTATCGGCCGCGTCCTCCGCTGGCTGCCGACGGTCTTTGCGAACGGCGTCCGCCAGACGGGTCAACCGGCTTTTGAGCCGCAGTCGAAGTCGCGATCGGTCGGCGGCCGGCAGGTGGGCGGTCGCAGCGTAAAGCCTAACCAACTGCTGGGCTTGCGCCTTTCGGTCGGCGGGTGTTTTGGGAAAGGCGCTACCGAGCGCACCCGTAATTTCCCGCCGAAGGGCGGTCGACGACTCATCGGCTCCGAGACAGGCACATAAACCGCCGCCGAACTGCATCGCCCACACTAACGAGAGGACCAACACGCACCAGAATCTCATGGCTCGCCTCCAAAGCGAACAAAGGTCCAATAGAACGAATGGGGGGGAAACCTCTTGAACTCGACCAAAATCCGTGCATACCTGTCCCAATCCGTCCGTTTCGGCAGTATACTGGTGCCGCGAAGAAGCTGGCAAGAGTGGGCCACGAGGCGCCTTGAATGTCACCCGTGGAGGGCAGGTATATGGACCATTGCGATACTTTCCAGAACAGTCGAACGGCGAACCAGCCGGGGTCTACGGACGATAGCGCCGAATTCGCCGCGCTCATGGATCAGGTACGCCAAGGTTCGCAAGAGGCCGCCGAAAAACTGTGGCGAGAATATGGACCGTGCGTGATACACGTCGTCCGCCGTGCTTTAAATCAGAACCTGCGTTCGCAGCTTGATTCTCAGGATTTCTCGCAAGACGTGTGGGCCTCGTTTTTCAGGGAGTTGCCCGATGCCGGCAAGGTCTCCACGCCTACCGAACTGCTGCACTTTCTTACGCGCATGGCGCGCAACAAGGTGTTCGATGGGCACCGCCGTTTGCACGCCCACCGCCGCAGCGTCGAATTGGAGGTTTCTCATGGTGTGTTTCTGGATGGCGACGAACGCATCGACGAACGCGAGCCGACGCCCAGCCAGGTGGTCGCAGCCAATGTGCTGATTGACGAAATGACTCTCGGGCAGCCGCCCGAAGCGCGTCGCGTGGTGCAGATGCGGCGCGACGGCCTGACCGAGGCCGAGATCGCTGCGCGCGAGCAGATGAGCACGCGCAGCGTTCGCCGTATTATAACGCACATCAAGCGGCTGTTCTTTCATCGCTGGAGTCCATGACTGTGGACGGTGTACTCGATTTCGACAGGGCCGGCACAAGCGCCGATCACTCCGGCAGTCGGCTACCCGTCGGATTCTGGTTCGATCAGTTCGTCGCAGCCTGCGAGCGCGACCGCCGGACCACCGCGCTGTCCTTTGTCGCTTGCCATCCGGAAATTGCTACCGACGAGCACCTGGTGGCTGCGCTTGGCTACGAAGAATTTTGCTGGCGCTTGCAGGCGGGTGAGCGCATTGACGAGGAGGCGTTTTACGCGCAATTCCCTGATGGTGGCCGGTTGGTGAAGCACCATGTGTGCACTCACCATTACCTAAGCGAGCACCCGAGCTTGATGCCCGGATTGCAGGCATTGCCTACCAGGACCGAGGGTACCGCGCCTCGCTCGCGCAAGATCAACTGGCCGGTCCCTGGAGAAACGGTGGGCGGCTTTGAGCTGGTTGAGATCCTAGGCCGCGGCGCTTTCGCGCGCGTCTATCTGGCCGAAGAATTAGCCTTGGGCCGTCGCCGGGTGGTGGTGAAGATGGCCCCCGGTGGTGACCGAGAGGCGAACACTCTCGGCAAGCTCCAGCACCCGAACATCGTGCCGATTCATTCGGTGAGCTTCGACGCCAGCCGCGGCTTGACGTTAATCTGCATGCCTTACCTCGGGCGAGTGACGCTGCATGACGTCGTGGGCCGCCTTGTTGGCTGCGGCGAAGTTCCACGGCTGGGCCGAGAGCTGCTGTCGCTGATGGATGAGGCGGCGGGCGAGCCGGCTGCCGAGGCGGCTGATGCGCGCATCGCCAACGGTTCTTACGTGGATGCGGTCATGCACTTATGGTTGCAGATGGCCGAGGCGCTCGACTACACGAATATCTTGGGCATTTGCCACTGCGATCTGAAACCGTCGAACGTGTTGATCGCCGGCGGCGGCAAGCCGATGCTGCTCGACTTCAATCTTTCGCACGATGACAAGGCGGTGGCGCCGCGTCTGGCTGGCACGCTGCGTTATATGGCACCTGAGCTGGTGCGAATGGTGGCCGAAGACGCCAACGAAGCCCAAGAGATCAACCCGCGTTCCGATATCTATTCGTTGGCCGTGATGGTGTACGAACTGCTGAGCGGCGAACACCCCTTTGGCGAACTGACCCACCGGAAAGCGAACGCCGCCGCGGCCCGCGAGCTTTATGCCCGCCAGCAAGGTCCGCCGCGGCCTCTGCGCGAGCGAAATGCCGACGTCGACCCGGGCCTGGTGGAGTTGCTCCAGAGGTGCCTGTCGTTCGATCCGGACGGGCGGCCGGAAACGGGATACCTCGTGGCGGTCGAGCTGCGCTTCCTCATGAGCAGCCCGACACGCTTCTGGGGTTGGGTTTATCTTCATCGACAAGCGGTTGCGGCGGCATTAATGGCGATCTGCGCCGGCGCCGCCATTGGAGGCTATGCGCTGGCCAACTTGCCTCCTGCGGCCGAACGACAATTCCTGGCGGCCCTCAACGCCCGGCGACAAGGCGACCTGCCGGGGGCGTTAGTGCGACTGGACGCGGCCGAGTCCAAAGGCTACGACGCCCGCGAAATCGCCGGCTTGCGGGGAGAGCTTCATTTCCAGCTCGCCAAGCAAGCGTTCTCGCTTGGCGATCTTGTTGGCGCTCGCGACCATTGCGGTGAAGCCCTGGATGCCGGGAAGACGAACTGGCAAACTTACTTTCTGCGGGCGCGGGCACAATTCAGCCTCGGTGAATTCAATCTGGCGTTGGCCGACGCCGCAAAGGTCGATAACAAACACCCTTGTAATGAACTCGACGTGTTGCGCGGCGATTGTTTTTGTGGACTGGCACAGTGGAATTCGGCGATCAGAGAATATTGTGTCGCCATGGACCGTGGTTTCGCGTCGGCAG
>DASSFG010000497.1:0-6470 GCA_035694685.1 Pirellulales bacterium | reverse complement strand
CGCGTGTCGCAGCGAATCGACGGCAGGCAAGCGCCGCGGAAGACGACGTAGCGATTCACTGTGCGGATCGACCGCCTTCTTCGCACCTACACCAGGGCGCGATAGGGTGCTACGTGCCGCCGAAATTGGACATGGCAATTCGCGCGGTGCTCGCGCCCACCTGGGCGCATTTGTCGCGCACACGCTTATTCTCCTCGTAAATTTCGCGATAACGAGTTTGTCGCAAACAGTTCCGGTGATTGCGTTTACGCCGAGCGCACTGTAGGGGTCAGGAGGGGGCGACCCTGGCCAGTTTCTGGCCAGCCGCATTTTTGGCAATGGAGACATTCACGGAAGCTCTTCCGATAGTCGTCGCTATCGGGATCGCAGGGCGTCGAGTCTTGTTTCGTGGGAACCGCGTCGTCGTCGCCAGACAAAGGCAACTGATCCTGCTCACCGGGAAAGCGACTTGCGCCAACCAGATGGAAAGTCGCAGGCCCCGGCGTCCGCCGGAGATCAAGCGTGAGCCCCCCGCCGCGCCGCCCCCGCCGCCCGTTCCGCGATGCTCTTGCCCGCGATGGCGGCAACTCGGCCAGTTGCTGGTCAGCCGCGGCGATATACTGAAGCGCGGTGGTATACTGTAGAATGGAAAAGGAGAGAGCCTTTACCATGAACGATGCTCTTTCGCGAACTTTGGCCACGCTTGATCTTGAGCCGGGCCAATGCCGTGTCTTTCAGGTCAATGGGTATCGCGTGGAAGTTCGTCGGCCTGCCGAGGAGGAGTCGGATTTCTCGGGCATGGCCATGCTGGAACCGTGGGTGGCGTTTCCACAGGGTGAACCGGCCATACATCTTGCTGTTCGCGTCGAGCCCCATCCGCTGCCGGTTGCTCCGGACATCCCCTTGGACGAGAATGTCGTACCGTGATCAACGACCAGCCCGCCATGGAAGTCGCCATTGATCAGGGCGACCTGATCGAAGGATGTAAGGTGATTGATGAAAACGCACGTTCTCAAGGGATCGAAGCAGGAGATTGCCGAGAGCCTGATTCAGATCAGCGGCGAGGTGCGCGAGGCAATCGTGTTCGTGGAAGAGCCTGCGGCAGCTTTCGTCGCGTCTTCCGAGCACGGCGATGATATCTTTGCCGAGATGCGTTCGTTCATGGTTGATGTCCCGGCCGTAGACGACTCGCGCGAGGCGATTTATTCGCCAATGGAAGGCGAATGATCCTACTCGACACCAACCTCCTCACGCGGATGACTCGGTCGAACGACGCGCAGTGCGCCGCGGCGCGCGAAGCGGTTCGCAAACTCATAGCGCGTGGTGAGCGGCTGATCGTAGTTCCGCAAAACTTGTATGAGTTCTGGGCCGTGGCGACGCGTCGGCCGGCCCGCCGCCCAGTGGGCAGAACGGGTTGGGGATGACGCCCGTCCAGGCCGGACAGTGGATACTTTTTTCCGTCGGCGCTTGACGGTGCTGCCGGACCGTGACGACATCAGCACTCGTTGGCTGACGCTGGTAGAATCCCAGGGTGTCACGGGCTTTCGAGCACACGACGCGCGCCTCGTGGCAGCCATGCAGAGCTACGGTATTTCGCAGATAATGACCTTCAACGGCGGTCACTTCCGCGATTTGCCGGTCACGGTTCTCGAACCCGCTCCGGTGTGACGCGGGCGTTGGGCAGCGCGTTGAATCCATAACGGCGAACCGCGAAACTCCTCGAATGCAGGAGACGCTTGGCCCCCTGGATTGACAGCGAACAGGGCACAGAAAGAGAGGCTGAGCCACGGATGAAACACAGATGTGACACGGATCGGTGTTCGATCCGTGTTTGACCCGTGGCAGGATCCCCTGGTCAACATTGAAAACGACGAGGTCCGGTTAGCGTAGCTACGGGCACAACAGAAAAACCGGAACGCTAATCACCGCTCATCTACGCTAATCGGAATACTGGTTTTCCTTTCTGCTATTAGCGAAGATTCGCGGCGATTAGTGTTCCGTATCTGCATCCGTCGCGCTCTCGCGCTTCATCCGCATGGATGTTCGCCGGGCGAGGACATCCCGCCAAGGACCACCAAGCCACGCAAACGCATCCAGGCGCCTGGGGTTCAGACGTCGCACAGCGCTACGGCCTGGCGCAGGCCGTCGAGCGGGTCGCGGGTGGGAATGAACTCCTGGCCGACGTAGCCGGTATAGCCGACTTCGAGCAGTGCCCGCATGATCGGCGGGTAGTTGATCTCCTGCTGATCGTCGAGCTCGCGGCGGCCGGGATTGCCGGCCGTGTGAACGTGCGCGATATAGTCGGCGTATTGCTTGAGCCGCACGATCACGTCGCCGTCCATGATCTGCACGTGGTAAATGTCGAACAGCAGCTTCATGCGCGGCGAGCCGACCTCGCGGATGATTTCCATGCAATAGTCGGTGTGGTCGCCCTGATAACCGGGGTGCCCCTTCATCTCCACGTTCACCCGGCTGTTGAGCATCTCGAGGCAGAGATTGACCTTCTTTTTCTCCGCGTAGCCCATGATCTTCTTGTAGCCTTTGACGCAGTTGGCCAGGCCCACGTCGTCGGGAATGTTTTCGCGAAAACCGGTGAAGGTGATCACGTTCGGAAAGCCATACTCGGCGCAGGCATCGATCGCCGTCCGCATCTTCTCCAGGCACATCTCGTGATGTTCCGGATTGTTCATGCCCTTCTCGAAGCCGTGGCTGCCGGCGATGGCGCACACGAGGCCGTGCTTCTTGATCGTGGGCCAGTCCTTGGGGTCGGCCAGCTCGACGCTTACGCAGCCGAGTTGCTTGGCGACGCGGCACATCTCGTCGATGTCCCAATATGGCTTATAGCACCATTGCACGAGCGATTGCTTGATGTCACCCTTCGTCGCCACGGGGCCCTCGGCACGGGCGTGGCGTGCGTGCAGGGCGACAGCGCCGGCGGTGGCGGCGGTGGCCAGAAGTTGACGACGGGAAACAGCTTGATTGGCAGAGCGTTGGACGGGCATGGCTATTCGGCTCGTAATAAGTTTCGTAGGCGGATTGTCCACTATGATAGGTCGCCGCAGGCGCCGGCGGTAGTGTGTAAACTCGATGCGGCTGGATCGTTTAACCGCAGGGCCAGCGGCCCGCGCGGGACATAACCCGGCCCGCGGGCCGTTGGCCCTGCGGTTAAACGATTTTCTGGATCCCCCAAAGCACAGCATGGCCCGGTATAAATGTTGCTTTCCCAGCCCGAGATTGGTTATATTACCGATCAATGGATGTCGATGCGTTCGAGGGCCGTAACCATTCGCCCGCGCGGTCAATAACTGTCGTAGCGGGAAACGGCTGACGCATCGGGGTGAACGGAACCTGACTACCGGGAAAACTCGGGGACAAAAGGAGAAACAATCGTGTTAAAGCTGGTCTCTGATCGTCGAAGTGGCGCTTGTGATGGCTCGAGCCGCCGCGATTTTCTGAAGGTCGGTGCCCTGGGCGCTACCGGATTGACGCTGCCCAGCTTGCTTGCCGCCCGAGCTCAGGCCGCAGCCGCCGGACATACCACACGAGATACCTCGGTCGTCTGGCTCTGGCTGGGCGGCGGACCAACGCACATTGAAACCTTTGACCCCAAGATGAACGCCCCCGCCGAGGTGCGCAGCATCACTGGCGAGATTCCCACGGCACTGCCGGGCGTGACCTTCGGCAGCACCTTCCCCAAGCTGGCCAAGATCGCCGATAAGCTGGCGGTCGTGCGGTCGTTCGCCCACGATAACAGCGGCCACGGCGGCGGCACGCACTGGGTGATGACCGGCTACGACTTCCGCGCCGCCGACAACGGCGAACCGCAGATTCGGCCCGGCATCGGCGCCATCGTCGCACGTGCCCGTGGCACCAATCATCCGCTGACGGGCATGCCGACGTACGTCCGCCTCGGCGGCACCTATGGCGACGGGCCCGCTTTTCTCGGCACGCCCTACGCGCCGTTCGATCCAGGCGGCGAGGCCCAGCAAAACATGACGCTCCGCGTCGAGCACGATCGCTTGAGCGAGCGCCGCACCTTGCTCAAAGGGCTCGATAAGCTGAAGCGCCGGGCCGAAACGAACCCGCTCATGGCCGGGCTCGATCAGTTCGAGCAGCAGGCGTTCAACCTGGTGTTGAACCGCGCCCCGGAAGCCTTCGATCTCGACAAGGAAGACCCGCGGCTCGTTGACCAATATGGCCAGGATAACCAGAACCTGGGCCGGCGGTTGTTGCAGGCGCGGCGGCTTTGTGAGGCGGGCTGCGGCTTTGTCACCATCCATTACGGCGGCTGGGATATGCACGGCAACATCAAGATGTCGATGGAGCAGCTTAGCCCGGCCTTGGACCATGCCGTGGCGACGTTCGTTGAGGACTGCGCTCAGCGCAGCCTGAGTGAGAAGATTCTGCTGGTCGTCACCGGCGAGTTCGGCCGTACGCCGCGTATCAACGGCAGCGCCGGCCGCGATCACTGGGCACCTTTAAGCATGCTGGCCGTGGCGGGCGGCGGTTTGAAGATGGGCCAGGTGATCGGCGAATCGGCGCCCAAGCTCGACGTGCCGAAATCGGCCCCCATCAGGCCGCAAGACTTGATGGCCACCGTCTTCGACGTGCTCGGCATCGACCGCCACGTGCAATACGTCAACCAGGCCGGCCGCCCTGTTTACATGGTCGAAAGCGGCCAGCCGATTAGCGAATTGGTGTAGGCAAATACGTCGCGCGCGTCAAATTGAGGCGTTGGCCGATGATGTAGGTCCGGCTTTCAGCCTGATGCCGTCAGGCTAGAAAGCCTGACCTACGCATCAGTATTGGCCGCGGCAACGTTCCTTCAATCGTCGAAGGGGCTACTCGGGCCGGGCGGAGGCGCACGCAGCGCGGCGAGCTCGGCGTCTTCTTCGGCCACGCGCTTGGGTTTGGCAATCCGCACCTGGTTTACCGCGAAGACGATGGCCGGCAGATTCACCAGAAACATCACGCCGGCCGCCAGCGGAATGACCGTCAGCAAGGCGACGATCTCGAACGAGTAGAAGTTCGATTCGATGACCTCTTCCAATGAATAAAAGGGGTTGCTGATTTCAATCAACGAATAGTCGTTGCGGATGTCGGGCGTCATCAAGTGAATCGAAAGCGGAATGCCGCTGGCCGCCATCACCAGCAGCACTTGCAAGAGCACCGCCAACACCAGCGTCACGTGCGTTACGCGGCGCAAGAGCGCGATCAGCAGTCGTCCGATGCCCAGATAAAGAATGACGTACGAGAACGCCAACACGCCGAAGGCGAACGTCAGCGAATGCGACATCCGCGACACTTTGCCCGTGCTGGCGGCATAAAACAAAAATCCGCCGCCGACAACGAGCAACGTCAACAAGTTGGCGACGACGAACATATAGCCCGTCGCCGGCCCAGGATTGAACCAGGTGAGGAAGACGCGGCCCAAAAAACTCTGCGGAAGCTGCCGCTTGACGCGCAGCGAAAGTTCACCCAGTTCGCCGTTGATGAACAGCCCCATTGCGGCCCAGTGCAGCGCGGCGAAGACAAAATAAAACAGCATCATCTCCGGATCGGGCTCTTCATAGAACAGGCCCCAGCCGAACCAGCCGATAAACAGGGCCTGCTGGGCAACCATCACCATCCGCAATACGCTGGCGCGGTTGTCGCTGGCAAAAGTGAGTTGAGCGCTTGCCGCGCAGTAACAGAGCGCAAAGTAGCCTGCATAGACACTGAACATGATGGCGGTGATGATCCAGAAGTAGCGGTCTTGAAAGGGGGGCGCCTGCTGGGCCAGCCCCGCAAAACCAATCATCAGCCCGATCCACAATACGAACGCCAGCCCAAACAGAAACAAGACGGAGAGCACGATCTGCCAGTGCTTCTCGTGCGTGAGCGTGGCCACCAGCAGGCCAATTACCGAGGCGCCCAGCGAGGCGAGGAAAAAACAACAGATGACGTAGAGAATGGTGGGAGCGTCGATGCCCCGCAGCATGTAGGTGAAGGCCAGACAGGGCGCCACGGCCGACATATAAACCAGCATCTGCAGCACGGCGCTGCCCAGTTTGCCATCGATGATCTGCCGTGGTTTGAGGGTGGTAATCGAGAGTAGTTCGTAGGTGCCGTCTTCGCGCTCCGAGGCCAGCGAGCGGAACGCCCCAAAGGGCACGACCACCAGCAGCGGCACCGCCAGGATCGTGTAGTAACCCATGAACATATCGAGGCCGCGGGCCGCGAAGTAGATGCTCGGCCCGATCATCGCCACGCCGAAAATCGACCAAATCCAGGCCAGTGCCAGCACGAGCGTAAACGTGATCACGAACTGCCGGCTCTTCAGCGCCTGCCGCGTTTCTTTCACCAGAATCGGATTCAAGCGATCGCCGATCCAGACCAGCGCCTCGTCGACGCGCTGCCACCACGGCAACGGCACAACCACTGCCGCACTCGGTTCAATCGCTATTTCGTTTGTCAGTTGCGCCATGTTATTTCGTCTTAAATAAAATGAC
>DASSFG010000496.1:0-6572 GCA_035694685.1 Pirellulales bacterium | reverse complement strand
ACCTGCCCGCCGATGCTCGTCTGCCGCTCATTTCACGCCGCCGCGCGCTGAGCATTGGCGGCTTGGGCTTGCTGGGCCTCCATCTGCCGAAGCTGTGGGCGAGCGAACAAAAGCAGACCATTCGTCCGCGGGCCAAATCGGTGATCTTCCTCTACCAGTTCGGCGGCCCAAGCCACGTTGACCTGTTTGATATGAAGCCCGACGCGCCCGAAAAAATTCGCGGCCCGCTGCAACCCATCGACACGAACGTGCCGGGCCTTGCCATCTGCGAGAAGCTTCCTCGCGTGGCGCGGGTGATGGACAAAGTCACTCTCGTGCGCAGCATGCACCATGGGATGAAGAACCACAATTCGGCCTCGTATTACGCGCTTACCGGCCACGCGCCGCCGCTCGACGACATCCGCCTGCGCGACTCGCTCGATTTGTTTCCCGCCTACGGCTCAGTGGTCGACCGGCTCGCACCGGTCGAGGGCATGCCGACGTTCGTGGCCTATCCCTACGTGATTCGCGACGGAGCGGTCACGCCGGGTCAGCACGCCAGCTTTCTCGGCAAGGCCCACGATCCTCTGTTGATTACCGAAGACCCTAACGGCGAGCCGTTCCGCTTGCCCGAACTGAGCTTGCCCGAAAATTTGCCGCTGGCCCGCGTCGAGCGTCGCCGCGACCTGCAGAAGCTGATCGACCGGCAGAGCCGGCTGCTTGATTACTCGGCGACGGCCCAGGGCATCGACGCCTATTACGAGCGGGCGCTCGCGATGCTCAATTCGCCGCGCGTCAGCCGCGCCTTCGACCTGTCGGCAGAGCCGGCGAAGCTGCGCGACGAGTATGGCCGCCATACCTACGGGCAAAGTTGTCTCTTGGCGCGGCGGCTGGTCGAGGCGGGCGTGCGCTTCGTCAACGTGTATTTTTCCGATTCGATCGGCGGGCAAAGCACCACTTCGGGCGGCTGGGATACGCACGGGTTCAACAACACTCGGATGTTCCCGATCATCGACAAGTATCATTTGCCGATCACCGACCAGACCTTGCCCACGCTGCTCACTGACCTCGACGACCGCGGTATACTCGACGAGACACTGGTGGTCTGGATGGGCGAGTTTGGCCGCACGCCGCGAATCAACGACAATATAAGCCGCGACCATTGGCCGGACTGTTACACGGTGTTGTTGGCCGGCGGGGGCGTGAAACGCGGCTTCGTGTACGGGGCGTCGGACAAGAACGCCGCCTTGCCGGACCGCGATCCCGTGCGTCCCGACGACCTGGCTGCCACGATGTTTTACCTCTTGGGGATCGATCCACAGACCGAGGTTTACGACCGCGCCGACCGCCCGCTGGTAATTGCTGCCGGCAATCCGATTCAGGGAGTGATGACGTAGGGTGGGACAAGCGAGTCTGCGAGCGCCGGCCCACCGGAAGGCTAGACAAGGGGACAAGGATACAAGGGGACAAGGAGACAAGGGGACAAGGAGACAAGGAGAATGTATCAAGCCGTCTGTGTACGACCGCTCGATCTGCTTCCCAGCATCCTAATGGTACTC
The DNA here is from genome assembly GCA_035694685.1 of Pirellulales bacterium. GTDB lineage: Bacteria > Planctomycetota > Planctomycetia > Pirellulales > JAICIG01 > DASSFG01. The sequence continues at coordinate 5,034 of DASSFG010000496.1, read as the reverse complement.
GTGATCTCAGGCTGCAATCGTGGAGGAGCGCCTGTGGCGCCGCCCGCGGCCAAAGCGACGGCGGTGGTCGAACCTTCGCCCCAGGCTCCGATCGAACCCGAGGCCAAGCCCGTTTCGCAGCCGCCCGAGCCGGAATCAACAAATGCCGTTCAGGAAGAGCTGCCCGAGGAAGCAATGAGCGATAGCCCCCCCGCGGACGATCTTGCATCGGAGCGTATGCTGTTATTGCTTCCCGCGGGGCCGCTGTTGGTCGAATTGCGGATGACGATCGACGGCCAACCGTTCCGCACAGCACGCGAGGATCTGGTCGACCACGTGCTTAGGCTGGCGGACCGCAACGGCGATGGGCGTCCGACCTGGGGCGAAATCTACGCCGATCCGAAGCGGGTCTTTACCCAGCGCTTCGAAGTGCAGACCCGCAACATGAGCCGCAAAGAGTTCATGAGGACGAACGACACCAACCAGAACGGCGAGGTCGATCGCGAAGAGGCCCGCCGCATCGTCGCCCGGGCCAAGAGCGCCGGCGCCGCTTTCTCGCTGGAGAGCTCGACCGAGTACCGGCATACCAACCGCCGGTTGTCGATCGTGCGGGCCATGCTCGACGCCGACGGCGACGACGCGCTCGACGGCCACGAACTGGCATCGGCGGAGAACCGTCTGCTGGCCCGCGACGCCAACGACGACCATATTGTTACCTGGGATGAGCTCGACGATTCGCTGGCGGGCGATGAACAAGCCATGACTGCCCGGCGAAATGAATATTTGAATCAGCCGGCCGCGTTTCTGTTGGGCCAGCGGGCTGATTGGGACGGCATCGTCTATGCTTTGGCCGAGCTCTATCTGTCAGGCAACGAAATTCGCGACGACTCGCCGGAGCTGGTCAAGGCGCTGCTGTCGAAGCTGGATGCCAACCAGGACGGCGCGCTCACGTTCGAGGAAGTTCAAAAGCTCGACACGGTCGAACCACAACTCGTGTTGGCGGCCAATTTCGGCCGCACGGGCGACTTGCTCGCCGGCGTCTCGGTGGTGCGGCTGGCGGATGATTTGGGGCCCGCCGACGAAATCGTGGCGCACTCGCCCCGCGGTCTGTTGCTGCGGCTGGCGGACATGCGGCTGCAAATCGTCGTCGACGACCGTCCGCCCGCCGACGAGCAGGCGTCGGCTCAGGCGCAGTTCGATGCGCTCGACAAGGACAAGAACGGCTACCTGGAAAAAGACGAAGTCAAAGATTCGGCGCCGGACGCGGCGCAGATGTTCGAGGAGGCCGATGCCAACGCCGACGGTAAGCTTTACCTGGAAGAATTGACCGCTTACCGCCGCCGTCAACAGCCGCAGTCGAGTGCGATTCACTCCGTCGCCGCCGACGACCAGGACGTGCTCTTTCCACTCCTGGACATCAACCACGACGGCCGGCTGACGACGCGCGAGTTGCAGGCCGCAGGCGAATCGTTACGGGTGATCGACGTCGATGGCGACGGCCGGATCGAACTAGAAGAGCTGCCCGGCGCCGTCACCCTCTGGCTGGGCCGCGGCATGCCGGCCAACATGGCGCCTCGGCGCAGCATGATGGCGGCGGCGGTCCCCCCCTCGCCTAGCGGCCCGCCGTGGTTCGTCTCCATGGACGCCAACCGCGACCAGGAAGTGAGTCTCGACGAGTTTCCCGGTACGGCGGCAAAGTTTCATTCGCTCGACCTGGACGCTGACGGCTTCCTCTCGGCAAGCGAAGCTCAGACCGCCGCCGCACAGTAGGACGGAAGCGACTCCCGCTCGCCACAGGCGAGCGACACGCGTAAGCGTGTCGGTGGTGTCTGATTTTGACCGCCCTCGCGCCTCGTGGCCGCAACGAATTGCCTGCACTACCGGGAGGCTTACGCCTCCCGCTCGCCACAGGCGAGCGGCACGCGTTAGGGGTGCCGGTAGCACGTTTCGATGCTTGGACGGGCAAGCAAGGGCCCTGACGATTGTGCGGGCTGCAACGAAGGCAATGGTTCAGCGCCATCGTTTTGTTGACAGGTGTGCGTAAGCGACACGCGCAACGACCACATGGCGGTCCTGCGCGAACCGGTCAACTGTCGAGAAACTGCCTCCAATTACCGGCAAATGGGCAAAATCCCCGGAACTTGACACAAAATTTTCGGATTTGGCACTTCCGGTGCAAAGGTCTATGATTCCTTTAGGGAATCCGGTCAAGCAAATTTGGCTCAGAATTTTCACTCGGAGGTGTGCGGTGGCGACGTTGGTGCGTGCAGCGGCGATTTGTGCATTTATCTGCATCGGTGCGGGTCCGCTTTCGGCCCAGGAATGGGCGCGAAAGATGTTCAAGGAAACGCAATACAATTTCGGTAGCGTGGCGCGTGGCGCCAAGACCGAGCACCGCTTCAAGTTCGAGAACCTGTATCTGGAAGACATTCACATTTCAGGCATCCGTGCAAGCTGCGGCTGCACGACTCCCTGGGTCACCAAGGATACTCTCAAGACCTACGAAACCAGCGAAATTGTGGCCCATTTCAACACCGACCGCTTTAGCGGCCAGCGGGGAGCCACACTCACCGTGACCATCGACAGGCCCTATTATGCCGAAGTGCAGTTGCGCGTAGACGGGTACATTCGCACGGACGTGGTTGTCGATCCGGGCAGCATCGAATTCGGCTCGCTCGACCAGGGCCAGCCGGCCGAAAAGCATGCCAACGTGAACTACGCCGGCCGTAGCGACTGGAAGATCACCGGGGTCAAGACCAGCAGCCCCTACATCACGGCCAAAGTGACCGAGAAGGGCCGTCAAAATGGCCAGGTCAGCTACGGTCTGACCGTGGCGCTGGCCCCCGATGCACCGGCTGGCTACCTGCAAGACCAGTTGATTCTGGTCACGAACGATCGCAACTATACCCATGTGCCGGTGGCCGTGGAGGGACGCATTGTGCCCGAGTTGGTCGTTAACCCGGGTTTGGTGTCGATGGGCCGTATGCAGCCCGGCCAGACGGTGCGCAAACAAGTCGTCGTGCAAGCGAAGCAGCCGTTCCACATTACGAGCGTCGAATGCGACAACGGCCATTTTCAGGCCGATTTGAGCGCCGACGCCAAGAGCGAGGCCAAGACGGTACACCTGGTGCCGATTACGTTTGTCGCCGGCGCTCAAGCTGGTAAAATAACAGGAAAGCTGCGGATCGAAACCGACCTGCACGGTGGGGCGGTAACTGAAATCCAGGCCACGGCCTTGGTGACCGCCACCGAGATCACGGCCGCTGAACCCTTACGTTGAAGTTGACCCAGAGGAGTGACCCATGAAGCCGTTCGTCGCCGTCCTGACCATCGTTGCTTGCTTGTCCGCCTGCTCTGTGGCGTCGGCCCAGGCAGTGGTTTATGAAACGTACAGCCCCGTGGTGACGACGGCGCCCGTCGTGGTGCAGTCGCCCACGGTGGTCGAGGCTTGGCGGCCCGTGGTGACGAACTACGGTTATAACCCGCCGGTTTCGTCGCCGAACTTCACGGCCTACAGCTCGAACTACGGCAACTTTGGATATGCGAATTACGGGGCGGCGATCAGCTATTACGCTCCGTCGACGACGTATGCCCCGGTGACTGCCTACAGTCCGGTCGTCACTGAAGCCGTGACCAGCTACAGCCCTGTGGTGACCACGGCGTACAGTCCCGTCGTGACCACCGCCTACAGTCCCGTGGTCACGACGGCGTATGCCCCGGCCGTCACCTACGCTCCCGCCGTGCGGAGCTATTACGTAGCGCGGCCCGTTTACGTGCCCGGGCAGCCGGTGCGGAACTTTTTCCGCTCCAGGGCCTGGTAGATCCCATGATCTACCAACGTCTCGGAGAAGTTCCGCGTAAGCGGCATACGCAATTCCGTCGGCCCGATGGCAAGCTCTATCATGAGCACCTTGTGGGAAGCCGCGGATTTTCCGGGCCGGCGTCGCTGCTGTACCATTTGCGGCCCCCCACAAGCATCCTGATGAGCCGCCTGCTGAAACGGCTCGAATGGCACGAGGAGCCGGGGCCGTGCCTGCGCATGCGGCATTTCAAGCTCGCTGACGTGCCGCCCTCTTCCGGCTCGACGCTCTCGCGCATGCCGGTTCTTTACAACCGTGACGTGGCCTTGTCGATGGTCCGGCCGGCCGATCCGGACGACTACTTCTTTCGCAATGCCGAGGGCGACGAGCTGATCTTCGTGAGTGAAGGGAGCGGCGTGCTCGAATCGCAAATGGGCACGCTGCCATTTCGTGCGGGCGACTACGTGGTGATTCCCCGGGGTATCCTCTACCGGCTCGTGCCCGAGCCGGGCGAAACGCGCCTGTTGTTGATCGAGAGCGCCGGCCAAATTCGCCCGCCGGCCCGCTATTGCAACCAGCGCGGCCAGTTTCTGGAGCATAGCCCTTATTGCGAGCGCGACATTCGCCGGCCGGAGTCGCTGCCAGTACACGACGAGGTCGGCCACTTTCGACTGATCGTCAAGCAACAAAACGCCCTGACCGAGGTATCGCTCGATCATCATCCCTTCGACGTCGTCGGCTGGGACGGTTTTTACTATCCCTGGGCGCTGTCGATTCACGATTTCGAGCCGATCGTAGGCAGCTTGCACCAGCCGCCGCCCGTACACCAGACGTTCGAGAGTGATAACTTCGTGGTTTGCTCGTTCGTGCCGCGGCTGTTCGACTTTCATCCCGAGGCCGTGCCGGTACCTTACAACCATTCGAACGTGATGAGCGACGAGGTGCTCTATTATGCCAACAGCGAGTTTATGAGCCGCAAGGGCATCGAGTATGGTTCGCTCACGTTGCACCCCGGCGGCCTGCCGCATGGCCCACAGCCCGGCCGCGTCGAAGCGTCACTCGGCAAGCAGCGCACCGACGAGCTAGCGGTGATGCTCGACACTTTCCATCCGCTGCACGTCTCGCAGCGAGCATTGCAGTTCGAAGATGCGGATTATGCCCGCTCATGGTTGGAACACACGTAACGGGCGGTCCCTTTGGAGTGCGGCGATTTATCGCCGCTTTGGTTTGTCGCGGAGCGACTTTCTTTTGACAC
>DASSFG010000495.1:0-3631 GCA_035694685.1 Pirellulales bacterium | reverse complement strand
TCCCCGACCATCGCCAGGCGGCGATCGCCTTGCATGAGGCGACGGATCTCAAGAACTTTTTGCTCCGGCAACAAGCCGGCCATGACTTTGTCGGCGCCAATGGCCTGGGCAACGTTGCGGGCCACGCGCTCATGGTCGCCGGTCAGTATCACTTCCGATTGAATCCCAATTCGCTTCAGCTCGGCGAGTGTAGCACGCACGTCCGGCCGTATCTGGTCCGCCAAACCGATCACGCCGCAGACCCCTCGCTGCGCTGCCACGGTGACTAAGACCGTCTGGCCATTTGCCCGCAAGCGCGCGGCGGTTTTTTGCACCTGCTCGGGAAGGGAAACTCGATGCCCTTCAAAAAGCTGTTCTCGACCCACACCGACCCAGCCGCCATCCACCCGCCCATGTACACCCATGCCGGCGTGATTCTCAAACTCCTGCACGTCCGGCACAGGTAAACCACGCCGCAGGGTCTCTTCCACCAGGGCGGCGGCCAGCGGGTGTTCGCTGCGCCGCTCGACCGCCGAAGCTAGGGAAAGCACGTCGTCGGCAGACACACCTTCGTCGGCCCAGACCTCGCTGACGGCGGGCTTTCCAAAAGTGATCGTGCCCGTCTTGTCGAAGGCGACCACGTCGACGTCGCCCAGCAGCTCCAGATAACGGCCGCCCTTGAAAAGTACGCCATGCCGCGCCGCCCTGGCGATGGCCGATAAGACCACCGCCGGAGAACCGATGACGACGGCGCAGGGCGAGGCCACCACGAGCAGCACCATGGCGTGGTAGAAGGCGTCGCGATAATCGCGCGTATGAATCAAAAGCGCCCCTACAAAAACGACCGCCGCACCAAGCAATACGCCCAGCACGTACGGCTGTTCCCAGGCTTCGACAAACTGCTGTGTCGGGTTCTTCTGGGCCTGCGCCTCGTGAACGATCCGCACGATTCGCTCCAGCGTGCTGTCGGCGGACGTGTGCGTGACCCGCGCTACAACGCTGCCGCTCGTGTTCATCGTGCCCGCGAAGACGTTCGAGCGTACCGATTTCTTTACGGGCTCGCTTTCGCCGGTGATCGTCGCTTCATCGATCCACGTTTCACCGTCGACGATTTCCCCGTCGACCGGGAGCCGCTCGCCCGGACGAATACGCACCAGGTCGCCGAGGTTTAACGCCTCGACGGCAACCCGACTCTCCTCGGTGCCTCGCACAAGTGTCGCTTCGCCGGGGCGCAACTGCACGAGCGATTCAATCGAGTGCTTGGTGCGGTAGGTGGCATATGCTTCGAGGGTATTGCTAAGCGAGAACAGGAACAACAGCACACCACCTTCCGCCCAATCGCCGATGGCCGCGGCACCTGCTGCGGCCACAACCATCAGCAAGTCGACCGTCAGTTTTCCCTGCAGCAACGCACTTGCCGCGACCCAAAAACTGGCCGCACCTCCAGCGATGTACGCCAGCACATAGGCTGCCGTGGAAAGGGAAGGACTCGCCAACGTCCATCCCGCAACAAGCGACAGCAAGCAAACCGCGGACTGCACCGCTGACCGAAGTGGCGGGCGAGCATTGCCAGCGCGCGGTTTCGTGCCACCGCCTGGTAATCCATCGCCAGCCGCGTTCATCGCGATGCTCCGATACATCATCAAAACAGTCCTTAAAGTCCTTCGTTCGCGGGAACACAAGCGGGCACGGCGGCCCATTGCGCGCCGCGTTTTGCCTATTGAACGCAGGTTCCATGCCGCTGGCATGCGGCCCCCGCTGTTCGACCGTTTGCCAAGCGACGATGATCCCCAATGTGCGTTTTCGCGCGCCGTGAGCGGAGTGCTAAAGGTTCGCGCGGCGATCCGGATCGTTTCCAAACTGCAATGCCAAATGCGTGTGTGACGAACGCGCATCATAGGACGTATGACGACTGGAAGGTTTATTCCCGCTTTGCCTCGCCGGACTATGCCGTGGAATCGGGCTTGCTAAGCATGGCAGGAGGAAAACTGGCGATTGGGGGGCGAGGCGGCCGATAAACGAAACCGGGAAATCGTCAACGTGGACGATGCTCTGGTTTCCGGTCCATTTTCCTCACAGGAGAACACAATGGTTCAAGGAATTGGCAACTTTTCGTCGATCGCTCCAGTCGCTTCCCCTGCAAGCCAGGCGGCTTCCGCGGCCCAAAGCCCCGCCGCCTCGCAGGCGATTCAAGACAATCTGGCCATCTCGCAGCAGGCGCAAGCCGCGAGCGTCAAGCTCGACAGCGACGGTGACGGCGACGGACATTAGTCGCTCCGCCGGACGCATGACTTTCGACACCGGGCTCCGGGCGCCTGGTGTCCAAAGCCGTGCAACAGCGCTTCCTGCATCGTCAACAGGCCAGAACCGCCAAGACGGGTTGCCTCCCAGCTCATTGTGCATTTTGCGTTTTACATTTTGCATTTTGCATTTGAACCCGGCACCGGCCCAACCGTATTGCGCACCAGCCTAGGCCAACCCGCAGCGCCAGCACGGACGACCGCACGTTGTCGGGCTGTTCCGGGAATGGTGCGCCATTCGGACGGATGCAAATGCAAAATGAAAAACGCAAAATGAAAAGGGTCAAGAGCGCGCCGTCTAGCGGCTGAGTTTGACCCGCGGCAGCGCCGCCAGCGGCGGCTCAATTTGCCGTCGCCGCCGTGCCAATGGGCCAAACGGCAGGAATGGATAGCCCGGCACCTGCTCTTCATAGGCGCGGTACGTGTCGCCCAGGTAAAACTCCAGCCGGCCGTCTTTGAGCCAACTGCCGACAAAGATGTAGGCCGTCCAAATCAGGGCCAGCAGCAGGCGGTCGAGCGTCATCACCGGGTTGAACCACACCGTGGCCATGAAGCTCAGATAGACCGGGTGGCGCAGCACCCGGTAGATGTTGCGCGGCTTAAAGTCGCGTTTCCGCGCCGGCCGGCCCCGCACCCAGTCCCACCAGGGCAGAAATCCCGTCTGATAGCCGAGGCCCGAAACGCAGAGGCTAAAGAACAAGAGCAGCCACGAACCCACGTATGCCCCTTCCACCGAAAGCCTGGCCCAGCCGGTCAGCCGCCAAATCGTCGTCTCCGACGACCGCCACCCGGCGAACAGCAACAGCAGCGTGACGCACGTTACCGCGCAAAAGAAGCAGCCGTAAAACGGTGCGGGGATCCACTTCATCAGCCGCCGACGTGTCGCCTGGTGCAAAACCAGGCTATGCGGCACCGCAAAGTTGAGAGCCAGTACCGCGTCGTACCACAGCGGTCCCACCGGGCTGGCCACGGTATCGGCCAACAGAAACACGAACACGCGATACAACGTGAAGAAGAACAGCGCGTGCGTGGCAATTCCAAAACCAATTCCGCAGGCCCGGCGCATCCTTGCACACTCCTATTTGTGGTGGAAGCGTCCCGGCTTGCACTTGAATCACGGGATGCTATCGGCGGCCGGCGGGTGCGTAAAGCTCAGTTCCTGACGCCTTTTTGCATCTTGGCATTTTGGAAAGGAATTCATGTCAGTTCGGTCGCTGTCGCGACTCGACGCCCTATCCCTCGCAGGTTGTTTAGACGTTGCGCAACCTTGACCGTTCGGTCTCGATGACCACAATTAAGGTCATGGCCAAGAAGCAGCCGTTTGCGGGCGAAGAGGTCGAGTTATGAAAATT
>DASSFG010000494.1:0-5337 GCA_035694685.1 Pirellulales bacterium | reverse complement strand
CTGTAGGGAACGCACTCCGTGGCGTTCCGTCGCGCACTGGTGGATCGTCAATTGGTGGTTCACGGAACGCCACGGAGTGCGTTCCCTACAGAACCCATTTCGTTGCTTGAACCCGAAAACTTAGCCTTGACAAAGCACTAGTGATTTCTCTACCTGGTCGTTGGCCCTGCGGTTAGACGACGGCCCAAGCACGCGCAGTTCGGACTTCGCTTCGGGCGCTGACCAATTCTTTGGGCACGAGCGTCGGCCAGTAGGCAAACACCGGGCGAACTTGCGGCCGGCCGGCGGCGTAGCCCGCCAACCCGGCGGGGCCGCTTGTCGCCAGCGGAGCGAATTCGCGCGTGAAGCGCTCGACTGCTTCGCGCCGCCTGTCGCGGACCGTCAGACGCAACATCACCTCGCGCAAACCGCTCGGCGGCGGAGCCAGGCCGGGCAGAGAATCGCCCGCGCCCAGGCATTCGACGTGCGATTCGTCGAATTCATAACCGGCACGGGCCAGCCGCTCCAGCATGATCTGAGCGCAAGTTTTTGCTTTCGATACGGCGTCGCGGCCGTAACACAGCATCTGTCCGCTGGCGAAGTATCCGGCCCGATAGGTCAGTGACACCTTATATTGTTCGGGCGCCGGTCGTCCTGTCGCTCCTGCCACGGCCAGGCGATCGCCACCCAAATCCTCGACCTCCACCGAGGTAAAGTCGACGTCCACGTCGGGCGTCAAATAATGTTCGGGGTCGCCGATCTCGTACACGAGTTGCTCTGTTACCGTCTCACGGCTGACTCGGCCACCTGAATTGGCCGGTTTGGTAATGACGCAACTGCCGTCGTCGGCCAACTCGGCAATTGGGTACCCGACGTCGGCCAGCTCCAACTCCGGCCAATGCGAATAGAAGCCGCCACTGGCCTGGCTGCCGCACTCGATCAAGTGACCCGCCACGCTCGCGCCGGCCAACCGCTGCCAATCGTCATCGCGCCAGCCAAATTCGTACACCGCCGGGCCCACCGTCAGCGAGGCGTCGGCCACGCGGCCCGTGACGACCAATCGGGCGCCATCCGCCAGTGCGGCGGCAATGGGTTGTGCGCCAAGATAGGCGTTGGCACTGACGACTTCCTCATTGAGCGATGAGAGGGGCTGGCCTGTGTCGAGGTTTTCAAACTCGCAGCCCGCCGCGCTCAGCTCGGGCAGCCGCGACAACAAATCGTCGCCTGACACCACGCCGATGGATAAATCACCCAGGCCAGCTTCGTTCAAGACAGCCCCGGCGGCGCGAGCGCAGGCCAGGGGGTTCATTCCGCCGCCATTCGTGACGATCTTCAACCGCGGCTGCTGCCGGAGTGCCGGCAACAGGCTTCGCAAGACGGTCAAAAAATCTTCCGCATAGCCGGCTTGCGGATCTTTCTCTCTAAGTCGAGCCAATATTGAAAGCGTCAGCTCCGCCAGGTATTCGAGCGTCAAATAATCCAGCTCGGCCGATTCCACCAGCCGCCGCGGCGCATCCAGGTTGTCGCCCAAGAAGCCGGCGCCATTGCCAATGCGAACGAGCATAGACGATGAGAGAATGTTAGGACAAAAAGCAATGAGCGACGAGCAATGAGAGCAGCTAAAGGTGAGGCGTCGGTTTGCTTTTATTGGGCCCGCAGCCTGTTCTCTTTAGTCGCTCGGTTACTCATCTTGGGCTGCTGTCGGCGCTGCCTCTGACCCGCGCTCCGCCCGCAAAGTAATAGCAGTCGAGCTGCGTAGTAAATGAACAATATGCCAAACAACACTGCCAGGGCGCAGGCAACCATGGCGTTTCGCCGCCTTGCACGGGCCACCTCGCCATACGACACGAGTTGCTTGGTGTCGGTCGCCACTGACCACACGCTGCGCGGGTCACCATCCACCGCAAAAGAGACGGTCAGCTCGTCTCCATTCTCTACTGCGAGCAATACCTCACGCGCTTGCGGACACCAGTCAATGTACTTGAGGTCGGCGTCATGGCCTTCAATCCTAAACAACACGTCGCCGCCAAGCAGGTGCGACGGAGTCTCGAGGGGCTTGCCGTGTACCGTGGTAAGAGAACCTTGGGCCGGTATGTATGTCTGCCAATAACCTGCGAAGCACGCGGCGGACAAGATGCATGCAAGCCCGCAACCAAGCAAATCCTTTTTCACGGCAGTCCCTCGAGAAACTCAGCCAGGGCAGCGTTGAAGACGAGCGGGTTTTCCATCGGCGTTAAATGGCCGGCGTCGGGCACGACTTTAAATCGGGCGCCTGGAATGGCTTCGGCCATGCGGCGCATTTCGTCGACGGGCGTCAGCGCGTCGTCGGCGCCCACAATCACGAGCGTTGGTATGGCAATCGTCGGCAAGAGGGCCGCCATGTCGGGCCGCAACGCCATGCCTCGTGACGCCGCAGCCACTCCCGTCGGGTCTGACGCGATCATCATCGCACGCGCCGCCTCGACCACTTCGGGACGGTCGGAATATGTTTTCGGGCCGAATGCTTTGGGGAGCATTGCCTCGGCCACCGCCTGAGTGCCGTTCTCAATCACCAGCTTGGCGATCTTCAAGCGGTTTTCGACCACCTCCGGGACGTCTGCCGACGCCCGCGTGTCGCAAAGCACCAGGCCGCGCAAACGCGAAGCATATTTGCGCAGGAACTGCCAGGCAATGTAGCCGCCCATCGACAACCCGCAGAGCACCACTGGCTGTTCGATGCTCAAATAATCGAGGATCGCCGCGAGATCGTCGGCAAACTCTTCCATCGTCACCGTGCCGTCTGTATCCACGCTCGACCCAAAGCCCCGCAGATCGGGCACAATCACCCGATGCTCTTCGGCAAACACAGGGATTTGCGCGTTCCACATCGCATGGCTGAGCGGAAAACCGTGTACGAACAAGATGGGGCTGCCCGAGCCTTGATCGACGACGCCAAATTCCAGGTCGTTAACGGCTAACCGTTTCATTTCTCTTGCTTGGCCTTTTCCAATGCCCCGCGGAAAATCTTGAGTTGGCTGGCCATCAGCCCCGATTCGGGATCGAGCTCCACCGCCCGCGACTGGGCCTTGACTGCGTTCTCGTAATCGCCCACCGCATAATAACAGCGGCCTAACGTATCGAGCAGGCTGGCCTCGCTGCCGGCTAACCGCGGATTCGCCCGCACCAGCTCCAACGACTTCTCCGAGCAACGCAAGGCTTCGCGGTAATCGCCTTCGGTGTTGGCCACCAGCCAGGCGAACTGGTTGTATGGGGTGGGGTCGTCCGGCTGCTGCTGAATCTGTTGCCGGAAGAGTTCGGCGGCATCGCGAATGCGTTTGCGGTTTTGCTCGGCCAAGGGCGGGTCGAGGTTCTCGACGCGGTACAGGGCGATCAGCGCGTCGGCGTCGGTCGGGTCTTCCGTTACGGCATCGACCAGCCGGCGAATGCGCTCGTTGCGCTGGTCGGCTTTCACCAGGCTGCAAGCATAGAAATAGTGCATCCGGGCACGAGTGGCTTCCAGTGTTCGGTTGGCGTTCTCGTCGTCATTGTTTTCCTGGTGGTTCTTTTCCATGTCGGCCACCACTTCTTCCATCAGGCTGCCGGCCTCGTCGTCGGCGCCGCGGTCGTGCAAGACTTCGGCGAGCCGCGCGCGGGCGTCGATCGAATACTTGCTGTCGCGCGGGGCCACTTCGGCCACGCGGCGATACTCGCCTTCCGCCCACCGCCAACGGTGCCGGCGCATCAAGTCGACCGCCACTCGCAGATGTTCGAGCGCCGGATCGCCTTCGCCGTCGATAGCCAGCGCTTTGGTAATGGCCGCACGGACCAGGTCTTCTTTACCTTGCGCGCGACGGGCGTCGGCCAGCGAATAGAGCAACAAAGGCTCGTCGGCAAAACGGTCGGCGAACTTCTCGGCCAGCCGATCGACGACGTTGAAAGCGCGCAGCTCGACCAGCCAGTTCAACAGATCCTCGAGCGTGTCGGCCGAGATCGAGCTCTCTTCACCGTCGACCAGTCGCATGAGAATCTGATCGGCATCGTCCTCGCGACCCACTTTGCGCAGCAAGAGGGCCTGCTCGCGCCACAGGGCGGCGAGAATCTCGGGACGCGTCTGATGCGGGGCCTCGATTGCCCGACGCTCTTCGGCCGCCACCAGCTTTTGCCACTGATCGATCGCCGCGGCGGCGTCGGTTCTTGCCGCGACATAGGCCGCCAGCCACGCGGCGGCAGGGCGTGCGCTTTGGCCGATGCCCCGTCGAATCGTTTCGGCGCGGCGCTCGGCGGCGTCTCGCTGGCCCGGCCATTTTTGTAGAATGATGGCGGCCGCTGCTTCTTTGGAAAGCACCGCCGAGCGTTCAAAGCGGACAAGTCGGCAGAGCACCGCCAGGCCCTTGTCGTCACTCAGCGCAGCCGCCTGCTTGATGCGCTCGATCCGCTCGGCTTCGCTCCGGCTTTCGTAATCGCCCAGCAGGGCCTTGATTTCCGGCGGGTCGCTATCGACCACCGATGCCAGCCGCATGAGCCGCACCAGGTAGCGTGCTCGCGACTGTATTTCCAGGTCGTCGTTGTGCTCGGCGGCCTCGCTCAGGGCATCAAAAGCCTCGAAACCGATCTCCGCCAATTCCTGCTGGGCCCGCTCCCGGGCAAAAAAGTCGTCGCCACCAAGTTCAGCGATGAGGGCCTCGATTTTGGCGGCCCGAGTCCGGGCCTCGGCGGTCTCCGCAGCGGCGGTCGCGTCCGCCTCGTTGGACGCAATGTCGGCGGCCAAGCCTATCGCAGGCAAGCATGAAAATCCGATCACCGCCAGCGACATACCCAACAATCGATGTTTCATCGAACGATGCTTCCGTGGTCCGTCGTGCTTAATTCTGTCCATGCAACCAGCATAACTGACATTTCGCGTCTAGAGAAGTAAAAGGCACAAAGGAGCGCTTCCCAGACCATCGCGGGACCGCCTAAAATACTGCTGGAGAACAATCACGAGGCGCCTATGTCGCAGCAAAGCTACCACGGCATCATTCAAGGCGGACAGGTTCGTCTGCTGGACGCTGTGTCGCCCCTTCCGGAGGGAACGCCGGTGCTCGTGACGGCTCTCCCAGCGCCTGTGGGCACTGGCGCCGCCGTCATTGCCGCCGTCGATGCGGCACCGTGCGTTCCCGCAGCATGGGTGGACGAACTGGAGCAATTGATTCGTGCCGGAGAGCAGCCGGCCGATCGAACCAACCCATTCGCAGAACGTAGCAGCGAATAGGAGCCCGCGATGGCCGGTGCGCTTCTCGATACGAATGCGGTCAGCGACCTGATGCGCGACCATCCGGCGCTGAAAGCGCGGGCGGCCGTATACCCGGGCCGGCTCTGCACGAGCGTTCTAGTCCGCGG
>DASSFG010000493.1:0-13457 GCA_035694685.1 Pirellulales bacterium | reverse complement strand
TTCAAGTAGCGCGTCTTCTGACCCTTCTACAAACGTGCCACCTCGCCGCTGATAACTGGTGGTCTACTTTTCGCTGCGTGTCGCCTCGGTGGCAAAACGGCGCTACTCCCAACGCACGACCAGATCGCCCGTGTCGACCTGCGTTCCGGGAGAGACGTAGAGCTCGGCGATGCGGCCGTCGAGCTCGGCGTAGAGGGTGGTCTCCATCTTCATCGCTTCCATCGTCAATAGCTTCTGGCCTTGGGCCACCGCGTCGCCTGGCTTGACGGCCACGTTGACCACCATGCCCGGCATCGGCGCGCCGACTTGCTTCGCATCGTTCGGGTCGGCCTTGGTGCGGCGTTGCACGGCTTCTTCCAACGAGAAGTCTTCGACCGTCACGTCGCGCGGCTGGCCGTTCAGCTCGAAGAACACCGTCCGGCGGCCATCGGGCTGAGGATCGCCGATGGTCAGGAACTTGATAATCAGCGTTTTGCCCGGCTCGATCTCGACGCTCGTCTCTTCGCCTGGCTGCGGCCCGTACAGGAAGACCGGCGTGGGCAGAATGCTGGTGTCGCCGTATTGCTCCTCGTGATCGATGAATTCACGCACCACGCGCGGGTAGATGAGGTAGGAGACCACGTCGCGCAACGAGGGCTCGTGGCCCAGCCGTTTTGTCAGCTCGGCGGCGGTCTTTTCGAAGTCGGCCGGAGCCAGGCTTGCGCCGGGTCGGCCTGCAACCGGCGCTTGGCTGCGCAGGATCCGCTTTTGCACTTCGGGCGGAAAGCCGCCGGGCGGCTGGCCCATGCGGCCGGCCAGCAAGTCAACCACCGACTCGGGAAACGACAGCTCGCGGTCGGTCGCGAGCACGTCGTCGACGGTCAGATTGTTCGCAATCAGGAACAGGGCCATGTCGCCCACCGCCTTCGACGAGGGCGTGACCTTCACGATGTCGCCAAAAAGCTGATTGACGTCGGCATACATGCGACAGATTTCGTGCCAGCGCGAGCCGAGCCCAATCGCCTTGGCCTGCTCGAAAAGGTTCGTATACTGCCCCCCGGGCATCTCATTGTGATAAACCTCCGCCGTGCTGGCGATCATGCCCGTCTCGAAGGGCGCATAAAACTCACGCACGGCTTCCCAGTAATTTGCCGTGGCCTGCAACGCGTCGCGGTCGAGCTCGGTATCGCGCTGGGTGAACCGTAGGGCTTCGACGACCGAGTTCAAGTTGGGCTGCGAAGTCAGGCCCGAAAGAGGAGCAAAGGCGGCATCGGCAATGTCGAGGTTCACTTCGGCCGCTTTCAAAATCGAAGCCGCTTGCACGCCACTCGTGTCGTGCGTGTGGAAGTGAACGGGGATGCCGATCTCTTGCTTGAGCGTTTTCACCAGCACCTCCGCCGCGTAGGGCTTGCAAAGTCCGGCCATGTCTTTGATGGCCAGGATGTGCGCCCCCATCTTCTCCAACTCCTTGGCCAGCGTGACGTAGTACTTCAGGTCGTATTTTTTGCGGCGTTTGTCGAGGATGTCGCCGGTGTAGCAGATGGCGGCTTCACAGATGGCGTCGGTCGCCAACACCGCGTCCATTGCGACACGCATGTTCGGCACCCAGTTGAGCGAGTCGAACACGCGGAACACGTCGATGCCGGCCGCGGCCGTTTCCTTGACGAACGTCTGCACGACGTTGTCCGGATAATTGGCATAGCCCAGAGCGTTCGACGCCCGCAGCAGCATCTGAAACAAGATGTTGGGAATCTTGGACCGCAAATCGACGAGCCGCTGCCAGGGGCATTCTTTCAAAAACCGCATGGCTGTGTCGAAGGTCGCTCCGCCCCACATTTCGAGCGAAAACAGATCGGCATGGTGGCGGGCATAGACTTCGGCCACGGCCAGCATGTCGTGCGTCCGTAGCCGCGTGGCCAACAGTGATTGATGAGCGTCGCGCAGCGTGGTGTCGGTAATCAACAGCCGTTGCTGGGCGAGCACCCATTGGCTGAATTTTTCGGCGCCGAGCTTGAGCAGCTTGTCGCGCGTGCCGGGGGGAAGAGGTGCGTGATGATCGAGATCCGGCAGCGGGGCCGGATCGCGGCGGATTTGTTTGGGCCGGTCCTTGACCAGCGTGTGCCCATTGACCAGCACGTCCGCCAAATAGCGGAAGATCTTCGTGGCCCGGTCGCGGCGGGCGACGAACTGAAACAGCTCGGGTGTTTCATCGAGGAATCGTGTGGTGCAGCCGCCTTCGAGAAACTTGGGGTGTGTAACCAGATTGATCAAGAAGGGAATGTTCGTCTTTACGCCGCGAATGCGGAACTCTTGCAGACAACGTTCCATGCGTCTGGCCGAATCGACGAAGCGGTTGCCGGAAGTGATGACCTTAACCAACAACGAATCGTAGTAGGGCGTGACCAGGGCGCCCGAAAAGGCCGTGCCGGCATCGAGCCGCACGCCCGGTCCGCCGGTCGAGCGATAGTGGGCCACGCGGCCATAATCGGGACGGAAGTTGTTGAGCGGGTCTTCGGTGGTGATGCGGCACTGAATGGCATAGCCCTGCGTGCGAATGCCGGCCTGCGAGGCCAGGCCGATTTCTGGATCGTCCAGCCGCTGTCCCTGGGCCACGAGCAACTGGCACTTCACAATGTCGATACCCGTGACCTGCTCGGTGCAGGTGTGCTCGACCTGGATACGCGGGTTGACCTCGATGAAGTAAAACTTGCCCGTCTGGGCATCGACAAGGAACTCGGCGGTGCCGGCGCTTTCGTATCGCACGGCCCGGCCGATGGTCAACGCGGCCTGGCAAATTTCGTCGCGCAGCCGCGGATCGAGGTTGATCGACGGGGCGATTTCCACCACCTTCTGATGCCGCCTTTGCACGGAGCAATCGCGTTCATAAAGATGGACCAGGTTGCCGTGCTTATCACCGATCAACTGCACTTCAATGTGCCGCGGCCGCGCGATGAACTTCTCCAGAAACACGTCGGGGCTGCCGAAGGCGGTTTGGGCCTCACGCTGAGCCTGTTCGAGTTGTGCCGCCAGGTCTGCGGGGCGATTCACCACGCGCATGCCTCGGCCGCCGCCCCCTTTGGCCGCTTTGAGCAGCACGGGGTACCCCAGCTCAAGAGCGAGCTGACCGGCCTCGTCTGCGTTTTCCAGCGGCTGGCTGCTGCCGGGCAGCACCGGCACGCCGGCCTGTTCGGCGATCTGCCGAGCGACGATCTTGTCGCCAAGCTGTTCCAGGATGCGCGGCGGCGGTCCGCAGAAGAGAATACCCGCTGCCTCGCAGGCCCTGGCCAGGTCCGGGTTTTCCGAGAGGAATCCGTAGCCCGGATGGATGGCATCGACGCCGCGCTCGCTGGCCTGCTCGACAATGTCCTGGAAGTCCAAGTAGGCCCGGATTGGCTCGCCGGTGCGGCCCACCTGATAGGCTTCGTCGGCCTTGAAGCGGTGCAGTGCGAAGCGGTCTTCGTGTGAATAGATGGCAACCGTGCGAATGCCGAGCTCGTGGGCAGTGCGGAAAACGCGGATCGCGATTTCACTGCGATTGGCGACGAGCAGCTTTTTGATCTCGGGCATCGTGTAAACAGCGAATGAAACGGGCCTTGAAGACGCACCCCAGGGGACCGCCTGATCGAAACGTCACAATTTAGCATCGTATTGGCGAAGCGAAAGTGCAACTTAGTCTGAAGTGTTGGCCGTGTCCGCGCCTGCGGGGATCAAGACTTCGTCCAATTCAATGGGGTCGTCGAACAACCGCCAGAGGCTCGGCGGCAGGCCAGTGAAGACGCGGCGGAAACGGTCGTTGTCCGGCGTTTCACGCGTCACGTTGCGTATATAAATGCCCGCGACCTGCCGCGAGTACCTGCGGGCCAGGCCAGCGTAGAGCTCGGGATCGTGCTGGCCCGAGTCGCCGACCAACAAGAATTGCCGCTGAGGATAGGTCCTCAGCAGGTTCTCGACGGCCGACTGTTTGAGCTTGTCGGGATCGGCGAAGAGATTGAACAGCGTGCGGTCTTTCCAGCGAAAGAGTTGCATGTCGAACGAGCCGGCCGGATAGCCCCACGCCGCGCGGAATTCCTCCAGTGGCGCATAGAGCTGCCAGGGGCTGGCCGTCACATAGTGAAACGCGGCACCATCGTTGGCCCAGCGGCGATACAGGGCTGGCATGCCCGGCACTGCCTCCATTGGCCGCAGGAAGGTGTTGTTCAACAGCTCGCGGTGGTCGGCAACCTGGCTGACTTTGATCGTGTCGTCCACGTCGGAGACGACCGAAACACCGCGCGGCGGTAAGAGTTGCACCTTGCCCCCGAGCTCGCGCTCGTCTCCGTCGGATGTGTCGGCCCGGTAGCGCAACCAGCCGTCTGAGGCCAGCGCCTTGGCCTCGCCCACCGGCAAGCGGGCGATGCCAAAAGCATGGCCGTTGTCACCCGTCAGTTCCAGCAAGGTGAAATTGCCGCCGATTTCAACCGACAGCTCGCGGTCTTCGACGTTGTCGACCACGAACGGCCATCCGCGGCGCGCGAAGACCGGTTCTTCTTCCTGCGTGGGCTCGATGCCCAAAGCTCGACGCAGCGTACCCAGCGCGATCCGTTTGGCCCGCGAGTCAGGGTCAGGCTCAAACAGCCAACCGTGGATGGGTACGATCCACTGTTGCTGCCGCTCATCGAGGTAGCCGCACGTCGTAAAAAATACGGCCGTTTCCGCAGGCTTGATCTCGTCGCCCAACACGAGCGGCAGAAAGCCACCAACCCACCAGGAGGCGAACATCAAACCGATAATGAGTTTCAGCATCTTTGGAGTGCGGCGATTTATCGCCGCTTTGCTTTAGTCGCGGAGCAACTCTGTTCTTTTGACGCCGCCAAAGTCTGGCATTGCGGCCAGTATGCGACGTTGAGGGCGGACGACGCAACGGCAATTAAGGCGCGGCCGCGCGGGAATAAGCTGGACATCCGGCGAATGCAGCGATAGACTGCTGGTCCAGCGAGTGGCGCAATCCACTGCGTTATTTCTTCAGCATTACCAGCCTTTTTCGCCCATGCCGCAACGGCTCGACGTGAATCCGATCAGCGAGCACAGCCTTTATTTGCGGCTCTTCGTCACCAACAGCGGCGGCGTCTAATCATCTCGCTTGAGAGCGGTCTTGAGAACAGCGGTCTCGAGAGATGGGTCGCTTGCGGCGCGTTCGTCGGGCATGCATTCAAACCCGCGATGCGCCACCATCGCAACCAAGGGTCGGTTGTTTTTTCGTCAGCGGCTATGAGCGCCGGTGAGTGACGTTTCTCCGTACCAACCATGCGCCCAAGTGTCAGTTTTGAGCAATCTACCGGACGAAATTCGACGATTTATTGCCGGCAACATCTCCTCCGTTGCGCAGCTCGAAGTGCTTTTGTTGTTGCGCGAGAATCGGCAGCGAGAATGGACGGCCGACGAGATTAGTCGCGCCTTGTACGCGGCCGAGAGCGGTATGGCGGAGCAATTAAATGATCTCGTTGCAAAGGGCCTCGCCTACCTGACACAGGCGCCGAAGTCGCGTTTTCGATATCGACCTGAAATGGAAGACGAATTGGATAAGGCCGTGGAATCTCTCGCCCGCTTCTACAAAGAGCGGCGAGTGGCGGTCATTTCGCTGATCTATTCGGAGCCGACCGACAAAGCCCGTAGCTTTGCGGACGCCTTCCGCATCCGCAAAGAGAAGGAAGCGTGAGATGGCCTGGGTGATTTATTTGCTCTGCGCCGCGACAGCCATGATCTGCGCCACGCTGTTATGGCGAAGCTATCGCACGAACGGCGTGCGGCTGCTCTTTTGGAGCAGTATCTGCTTTGCCGGGCTAGCCGTCGAAAGCATGCTGCTTTACGTCGACCGGATCACGCTGCCGCACGCCGACCTGTCCCTCTATCGGCACCTGGCGGGCCTCACCGCGTTGGTCTCGTTAATCTATGCACTGGTTTGGGAATCAAGGTAACCTCGAGGAAGACCGTCAATGAAACTGTTTATCGAGGGAATGTCGGCGATGGCCTGTGTCGTCATCTCGCTGTTCTTCCTACGCTATTGGAAGACCACGTCCGACCGGCTGTTCCTCATCTTTGCTATCGCCTTTATCTTAATGTGCATCACACGCCTGGTGGCATCGGCGCTGAGTATCGGCCAGGCCAACGTCGACGCCGGAAGCGTGGTCCACCATGGCTACGTTTACACGTTGCGGTTCCTGGCTTACCTGCTGATCTTGGCGGCCATCATTGACAAGAACCGGCCGCGAGGCGCTCCGAGCGGCTAGCACGGTCTTCGCCGCCGAGATTTCGAATCCAGTCGGGTTGGGAGAACAAACGATGTGGACCAAGGAAGCTTTGCACGGCTTAATCGACGACAAGCTGCGGGGTCACAAATTAATTATCGTCGCCAATCGTGCTCCATACATTCATCAGCACGTTGGCGGAAAAATCGTGTGCATGAAGCCGGCCAGTGGCATGGCCACGGCCCTCGACCCGGTCCTTCGCGCATGCGGCGGCGTTTGGGTGGCGCACGGCAGTGGCAATGCCGACCGGCAGACCGTCGACGCACACGACCATGTACGCGTGCCCCCGGATGATCCGCGCTACACCTTGCGGCGGGTATGGCTCAGTAAAGAACAAGAGGAAGGTTATTACTACGGCCTGTCGAACGAGGGGTTATGGCCCCTGTGCCACGTCACGTTTACACGTCCGCAGTTTAACCCGTCGCATTGGCGGCAATATCGCGAAGTGAACGATTCTTTCGCCAGGGCCGTGTTGGAAGAAGCCCATGGCGAACCCGCGTTTGTGTTTATCCAGGACTATCATTTCGGGTTGCTGCCGCGCATCGTCAAAGAGGCGAACCCGAATTTGATCGTGGCACAGTTCTGGCATATCCCCTGGCCGAATCGCGAGGTGTTCCGTGTCTTCCCTTGGGCCGACGAGTTGCTGCACGGCCTGCTGGGCAACGATCTGCTGGGTTTTCACCTGCGATACCATTGCCAAAACTTTTTGGATACGGTCGATCGCGCGATCGAGGCCCGCGTCGACCAAGAGCGTTCGGAGATTACTCGCCAGGGAAAGCTGACAGTGGTCCGCCAATTCCCGATCAGCATCGACTTCGACGCCCACGAGGCGATTGCCGCGAGCGCCCAGATTCAGCAAGAGACGGAGCGCTGGCGGCAACGGCTGGACCTGGGAGATCGCCTGCTGGGCATCGGTATCGAAAGGCTCGACTATACAAAGGGCATTCCCGAGCGTTTGCGCGCGTTCGATCATTTTTTGTCACGGCACCCTGAATTCTCTCAGCGCCTTACGTTTCTGCAGATCGCGGTTCCCAGCCGCAGTCACATCCCTGAGTATCAGCGAATCGAAAACGAGGTCGACCAGTTGGTGGAGCAAATCAATTGGAAGTGGGGCACGACCGACTGGCAGCCGGTGATCTTGTTCAAAGAACACTTCGATCCGCCCGCCATGATTGCCTTGCACCAGATGGCACGTTTTTGCATCGTCAGTTCGCTTCACGACGGCATGAATCTGGTGGCGAAGGAGTTCGTGGCCAGCCGCCTCGATGAGGACGGCGTTTTGATTCTCAGCCAATTCACCGGCACGGCCCGCGAGCTTGTGGACGCCTCATTGATCAATCCTTACGACCTGGAGGGAACGGCCGACGCGATCTATCAGGCCTGCACGATGCCCGAACCCGAACGCCGCAGGCGCATGCAACGCATGCGCACAGCGGTAGCCAGCAACAATATCTACCGCTGGGCGGGCAAAGTGGTCTCGGCGCTTCTCAACTTCGAATTCCCGGAGAATACGTGACGGCTGGCCCTGGACGAGCGGCTTTTTGTCGCTTAAACCTGACACATACCGGGCCGAATGGCGGAACTGGCAGACGCACAGGACTTAAAATCCTGTGGTGGGTAACCACCGTGCGGGTTCGATCCCCGCTTCGGCCATCTACTTACGACGATTTTGAGAGTCGCTCGCAAGGTCGGAAACTCCAGAAATCGCACCTGGTGTTTGAGATGCTAGAACTGCTGCTCGGCCTTGTATGCGTCCGCGTCACGAGCCTAAGCCGGCTTTGAATCTTTTCGGCGTCAATCCAAGCGCTGCGGAACAGTGGGAGCGGAGCAGCTTCTCGGCATCGGTCGCGCGCAAGCGGACCCGCAAGCACTGCAACGAATCCAAGCTGCCTACCTAAGCAAGTCAGTGGTAGACGCTAGACGGTAGACGGGGGAAAGTACCGGTGGCCTCTTCTCCTGTCCGGGACCAGAGAAAAGGCCAGCGGTACCTTTTGGGCGACGTTCTCCATCGACGTTCCCAAAATGCCCCCCCAGGCGGGACAATGGTGCAACGGAGAAACGAAAACAGCCGCAAGTCATTGACCTGCGGCTACTTGAATTCAGCGAGGACGACGGGACTCGAACCCGCAACCACCGGATCGACAGTCCGGTACTCTAACCAATTGAGCTACGTCCCCAAGACGTGCCAAACCAACGATTATATTGAACCGACGATGGCGAGCAAGGGCCTTACGATCGCTATCAATGCTCTCTCCCGCGCGTCCGGACGAACAAGCACCCGCTCGCCGTCATTCAAAGCGACCTATGTTTTTAAAGGGGCAATTGGTCAGACCCGGCAAAAAAGTATGAACCACGTTTCAACGTTCGTGCAAACCGCCATGAGCCACCTGGCCCATGTCGGCCCCCGAGGCTGGTTCGTCGGCTTCGTCGTGACGCTCGTACTCGGCGCCATTTGCATGCGAGGATTCGGCTCGCGATCGAGCTACTAACGCAGCTCAGACGATTTCGCGACCGTGGCGTCGCAAACGGGCAACGATGCTGCGCCTCGCTTTAGCCACTGTGCGCCAGCCTTGCTTCCAGTCGTGCGGCCAGGCATCAGGGTCGCCCCGCCGCAACTCCTGCAAATAGGCCCGAAAGAACCGCAGACGATCGGTACGCGTCACCCAGGGATGGGCCTCGATGGTCGTTGCCAGCCGCCCGAGATTGAAGGCCCTGAATATCCGCAGCAGCCGGCGTGGGATGTGAACGCTGTCGGCGTCGATGAGATAACAATCGACCGCGTCGTCGCGCTCGACAACGAGCACGTTGCAGCCTTTCAAGTCACGGTGCGAGACATGCCAGGCGTGCATGCGCCCGACCAGGCGGCCGAGCGACTGGCAGACCTGTCGCGTGCGACGACGTCGTTCCTCGGGCGTCCGCTGTGCCAATTGCCAGCCGTAGACGTGCAGGTTGTCGGCCCCCTCAATCCATTGCGTCGCCAGGTACCCTTCCGGTGGCAATCCGAACCTCCGCTGTTCGATCACCGCCAGCGGCCGCGCAGTCGGGATGCCCCGCAACAACAGCGCATGGCCATAAAACCACGCCTGCAACGCCGGATTGCGTCGGAAATAGTGCAGCAGTGTCTTCCACCAATTCCGCGGCCTGACCCGCTTGTAAGCCACCAATACGTTGCCAGCGTCGAGTTTCAACTCGGCCTGCACTACCATGCTGCGGTGTGACAGTTTAAACGGCCGGTGGGTATTGGCCGCCAGAGGAGCGTGTGGCGCGGAGGCCAGCGTGGCCAGTTCTGCGGGCGCGAGATCGTTGACGGCCAGCGCCGTGGCTCGGCCTTCCTTATGTCGGTAAAAGTCGCGGTTCGACCGCAGCGACCGTTTGTCTCGGCTGCGGCCGATGCGACGCTTGCGCTCGGGAATGGCCCGCGCCGCGCGGCGGCCCAGTTCGCCGCGACTGCGAAAACTCAGTTCGGGCCGCTCGGCCAGATAGGCCGCGAGGAAACGCCACATATCGCTCGTCGATGCAAACGTCGAGCAGGAAGCGGCCAGCATCGTCAGGCTGGCCACCGTGCGTCGCCGACCGAGTGCGCGAGAAACCCGCACGTTTGGCAAGTCGATGAGAAACAGCTCGGGCAGCCGCTCATCAACCGCCGCCGAATCACAGGTGTCGAGGCGCACCAAGAGGTTGCCCGCGTGGAGATCGTCGTGCTCCAGGCCTTGCCGGTGTGCCGCTGCACAAAGCCGCGCGAGAGCAATGGCCAGCTTGCGACGCATGCGCGCGGCCGACCGAGCGTCGAGCCGAGTCAGTGTGTTATGGACGTATTCGTCGAGCGAGCAGGCGTCGGCGACCGCGCGGGTCACCAGGTAGTTGTCGTGGGCCACGCCCGCCCGGCGGGCTTCCAGCCAGGCCACCGGTTCGGCCGTGGGCACTTGCCGGTCGCGAGTGACGCGTGCCCGGTCGAACTCGCGCCGCGAAGGACTGTGCCGGAAGAGGTGACCTAGTGCCTCCCACCAATGGCGGCAGCGATAATGTTTGATAAAAAACGCCTGCTGGCCCGCATCGACTCGGTAAACCGCCCGACGCGGTCCGTGCTTGACCAGCCGGGCCTGGCCGTCGCTCAGCCATTGCGCGAGGCGCAGACCGTCGGGGCCGAGGAGAAGCTGCTGCCACCCGGGCAGGAACTCTCCGGCGAAGGAACCGCTGGCAAAACGACGCGGCATGGCCTAGGGACAGGGGCTCGTGCTATTGCTGGGCCGGCGCTCGTTAAGGCGAGCCTCTCCCACCCTACAGCTAAAACACGCCGGCGGCGGGGTTGTAGCCCAATTGGTCGCCGCGGTCCAGATCGGATTTGGCTGCGTCCTGCTGGCCCAGCTTTGCAAACACTTCTCCGCGATGGTGATACATGACGGCCATTTCGTGGTTGAATTGCGTCTGCGTCGCCGCCCGCCGCGGGGCCGGAACTAGCGGAAGGGCCGCATCCAGACCTTGTTGGGCAAGCTCGATCGCTTGGTTCAAGTCGTCGCGAGCGGGCTCATAATTGCCCTGGAGAAAATGAATGTAGCCGCGCGTGTCCAAATACGCCGCCTTCTGAACCTTGTACTGCAGGGCGGCGTCCGTACCTGGAAGGACGCGCTCGGTATCGGCGATTTGCTGATCAACGATATCCAGCGCCTGTTGCACGTCGACCAGTGCTTCGTCCAACTCCACGTTGGCCAAGGCCCGCGCATAAGCACGATTATTTCGGGGCGTCGGATCGCCGCTCGGGCTGAGGCTGATGGCCTTGCTCAGATCGTCAATTGCTTCGCGGTGCCGATCGAGCCGTTGATATACCTGGCTTCGATCGAGATACGCTTGAGCGTAGCGGGGTGAAAGGCGGATGAGCTGATCGAAGTCCGCAAGACTCCCATCGACGTCGTTCGATTCTAAGCGAATCTTGGCCCGCACCCGAAAGATACCGGCATCGTCGGGCGACCAGCTCAAGGCCCGGTCGAGATCCGCCATGGCGCCGTTCAGGTCGCCAGCCTGATACTTATCGACTGCTCGTGCAAGCAGCCGTCGAGCGACGAGTTGCTTGGCGCCGCTGGCCGCATCGGACTTCCACAGCCAACCCGCCAGTAACCCCATGAACGCCAAGACGAGGCCGAACTTCCAAGCGCCGCCGAAGAGCTCGCCGGGGCGTCGGCGGTGCACGTGGCCGTCGAACGTCGGCGGAATCGGAAAGCCATGCTCGTCGAGCGGCGGTGTTGGTTGGGGCATAGTCAGCTTCCTCGTTCAGATGTTCCTACTCTAACGTATTCTCCAAGGGTCAAATGGGCAAGCTCATCGGCGAATCCAAATCATCTCGGGCGACATCAACACGGCGCCTTCGGCACGGATCGTTTCGAGGTGCCGCAACGCCGTGACGACGGCCCGCAGGCGTTGTGGATCGAGACGGTCAAGATAGGGTAGTGCCGCTGGCAACAGGCCACCTGGCGTGGCGCCTGCCCCGAGCGAAACGTGGCGAGGATCGCCCTTCGGGCCTTCGGACTCGCCGAGCAATTCCTCCAGAAAATTCTTCGGCTCGGGCACGACGCGAAGCTCGTAGTCTTTCAGCTTGGCCTCGTCTGCTACAAAGCGAATGGCGTCGTTGAGCGTGCCCAGGCGGTCGACCAGGCCCAATTCAAGGGCCTGCTTACCGGTATAGACCCGACCGCCCGCCAACTCGTCGATTGGCTTTTTCAGTTTATCGCCGCGGGCCTCGACCACGTGCCCCTTGAAAACGCCGTAAATCTCGTCCATCCAGGCTTGCATGCGTTTGCGCTGCTCGGCAGTAAATACTTGCATCGAGCTGAGAATCGAGGCGTTTGTGCCGCGTTGGTAGCCTTTCCAACGAATGCCGGCTTTCTTCCAGAGGTCGGTGGTGGCCAACTTGCCGCCCACCACGCCGATCGAACCGGTGATCGTCGATTCGTCGGCGAAAATCGTGTCGGAACCGCAGGCGACGTAATACCCCCCGCTGGCGGCCACATTGCCCATGGAAACGACAAACGGCTTCTTGGCCTTCACACGCTTCGTCGCGGCGAGAATGATCTCGCTGGCAGTCGCCGAACCGCCGGGCGAATCGACGCGCAATACCACCGCCTTGATCGTGTCGTCTTCGGCAGCGGCGTCGAGGGCTTTGCGCAGCGGGGTGCTGGCTGCGACCTGCTCCGCCTCGCCCAGCAGGCTTCCCTCCGAGTCACCCAGCGTGATCGGACCATCGACGTAAACAATCGCCACCGAGTCCTTGTAGGTCTTCTTTTTCTTGGCGCCTCCGAGCAATTCGGCCCACAAGTTCAAGGCCGCCAACGGCGAGGAGAGATCGAGCTCGGGCTGCGACTTCTCACCATAGCGATGATTGAACTTGAGCTGCTCGCCGAATTCTTCCTTGATCGCCGCCTCAAATTCCTCTTTCGGTTCGACGGCGTCGACCAGCCCTAGCTCTTTCGCCCGCGATGCCGAGTAAGGGCCGCCGTCGATCCAGGTCTTCACCTTTTCGACTTCCACGCCGCGGCCCTCCGCAATCAGTTTGACCTCCGTTGCAAAGCGGCTGTCGAGGAGCCAATTCTGCATTTCTTCAGCCTGCGGGCTGGGGCCTTCACGCATGAACATTTCGGCGGCGCTCTTGTAGTCGCCGCAGGTCAAGAAGTCGGGCTGCACGCCAAGCTTATCGAGCAGGCCGCGCAGATACGGCGATTCGCCATACAGGCCGGTCAACCAAAGATCGCCGGTCGGAACCAGGCTCAGCCGATCGACGCCCGACAGCAAGGCATAGTCGCCCATCGACAATTCGTCAGCATGGGCGTACACCTTCTTGCCTTTCTCGCGAATCCGCGCCAGCACCTGGCGCAGCTCCTCGGTTTGCGCCGTCGTTGGATGAGCGCCATCCAGCGACAACACGACGGCCTTGACGGTGTCGTCGTCGACCGCCTTGGTGAGCCGGGTTACCAGGTCCTTTAGCGAGACACGATGTTCGATGCTGAACAGCAAACCGCCCTCTGGCGGCGTTTCCATGATGTCGCCCCGCAGCCGGAAGACGGCGACCGTCGATTTCGGCCGCGACGATTCTTTGGCCGACTTCTTATCTTCTTTCTTGGCGTCGTCGGAATCCTTAGCGGAGGCCGTGGACGGCGTCAGGCTCAGTCCGCCTGCGAGCAGGACGAAAATGGCCAGCTTGGTGGT